>NZ_ABTR02000001.1:560000-780000 GCF_000172975.1 Dethiosulfovibrio peptidovorans DSM 11002 | reverse complement strand
GTGGCAAGCTGCGAAAAGCCACGGGTAGGAGCAAGCATCCTTTGATCCGTGGATATCTGAATGGGGCAACCCGGCCGAGCAACCCTCGGTCATCCCGTAAGGGAAGGAACCCGGCGAAGTGAAACATCTCAGTAGCCGGAGGAAAAGAAATCGAGAGAGATACCCTGAGTAGTGGTGAGCGAAAGGGGAGCAGCCTAAACCCGGTAAGTGTAAGACTGCAATCGTTGCTTATGGGGGGTTGTGGGAATATGTACTCGTGACTTGCAGGTTGCGACAGCAGTTACAAAAGAAATCGTTAGACGAACCGTGTTGGGAAAGCGGACCGCAGAGGGTGAAAGTCCCGTAGTCGAAAGCGAAATCTCTGTTGACATATCTCCCGAGTAGGCCGGAGCACGAGGAATTCCGGTTGAATCCGGGCGGACCATCGTCCAAGGCTAAACACTTCAGGTGACCGATAGCGAATAGTACCGAGAGGGAAAGGTGAAAAGCACCCCTGGCGGGGAGTGAAACAGACCTGAACCCGTATGCCTACAAGCAATCGGAGCTGGAAATGCCGCGAGGCATGGAAAGTGACGGTGTGCCTATTGAAAAATGAGCCTGCGAGATACTGCGTGTAGCAAGGTTAAGGGCTATAAGGTCCGCAGCCGAAGGGAAACCGAGTCTTAACAGGGCGCAAGTTTCACGTAGTAGACCCGAAGCCCGACGATCTAGCCATGGCCAGGTTGAAGTGAGGGTGAAACCTCATGGAGGACCGAACCAGTATCTGTTGAAAAAGATTTGGATGAGCTGTGGTTAGGAGTGAAAAGCTAATCGAGTTGGGTAATAGCTGGTTCTCCCCGAAATGCATTGAGGTGCAGCCTCAGGTATTTCGTCTCGGGGGTAGAGCACTGGATGGATGCGGGGGACTGGGGTCCTACCAAATTCAACTAAACTCCGAATACCGAGACGTGAAGCCTGGGAGTGAGACTACGGGTGATAAGGTCCGTGGTCGAAAGGGAAACAGCCCAGACCGTCGGCTAAGGTCCCAAAGACATGCTAAGTGTGGCAAGGATGTGGAGATGCCCAAACAGCCAGGAGGTTGGCTTAGAAGCAGCCATCCTTTAAAGAGTGCGTAATAGCTCACTGGTCGAGGATCTCTGCGCCGAAAATGTAGGGGGCTAAGCATGACACCGAAGCCACGGGATGTATGTAAATACATCGGTAGGGGAGCGTTGCCATTGGAGTGAAGCCGTATTGTAAAGTGCGGTGGACCGATGGGAAGTGAGAATGCAGGCATGAGTAACGACAAACAAGTGAGAATCTTGTTCACCGGAAGACCAAGGTTTCCTGGGGAAGGTTGATCCGCCCAGGGTTAGGCGGGACCTAAGGCGAGGCTGAGAAGCGTAGTCGATGGACAGCAGGTAGACATTCCTGCCCCGTTCTTGGACGTTATTACCGAAGTGGTGACGCAGGAGGCTAGGTGTAGCCGGCGGATGGAAGAGCCGGTCCAAGGGAGTAGGCAGGGTAGGCAGGAAAATCCACCTACCTGATAATGCTGAGACCTGAAGGGGAGTGCTTACGAGCGCGAAGACATTGACGCCACGCTGCCGAGAAAAGCCACTAGGGAGGAAGAGAACGCCCGTACCCGAAACCGACACAGGTGGTCTGGCTGAGAAGGCTAAGGTGAGTGGAATAACCATCGTTAAGGAACTCTGCAAGTTGACTCCGTAACTTCGGGAGAAGGAGTGCCACCCTGGTGAAGCTAATGCTGGTGGAGCTGAGGGTGGTCGCAGAAACCAGGCCCAAGCGACTGTTTACTAAAAACACAGGACTCTGCAGAAGGCGCAAGCCGACGTATAGGGTCTGACGCCTGCCCGGTGCTGGAAGGTTAAGGGGAGAGGTTAGTCTTCGGGCGAAGCTTTGAACCGAAGCCCCAGTAAACGGCGGCCGTAACTATAACGGTCCTAAGGTAGCGAAATTCCTTGTCGGGTAAGTTCCGACCTGCACGAATGGCGTAACGATTTGGGCGCTGTCTCGACGATGGATCCAGTGAAATTGTGGTACCGGTAAAGACACCGGTTACCCGTGGTGGGACGGAAAGACCCCGTGGAGCTTTACTGTAGCCTGGCATTGGGACTCGGCACATCATGTACAGGATAGGTGGGAGCCTGAGAAGCGAGTACGTCAGTATTCGTGGAGGCGTTGTTGGGATACCACCCTTGTTGTGTTAAGTTTCTAACCGCTGCTTCTGAATCGGAGAGCGGGACATTGTCAGGTGGGCAGTTTGACTGGGGCGGTCGCCTCCTAAAGAGTAACGGAGGCGCGCAAAGGTCATCTCAGGGCGAATGGAAAACGCCCGAAGAGCGTAAGGGTATAAGATGGCTTGACTGTGAGACAGACATGTCGAACAGAGACGAAAGTCGGTCCTAGTGATCCGGCGGTACCGAATGGAAGGGCCGTCGCTCATCGGATAAAAGCTACCCCGGGGATAACAGGCTGATCTCCCCCGAGAGTTCCCATCGACGGGGAGGTTTGGCACCTCGATGTCGGCTCGTCGCATCCTGGGGCTGAAGCAGGTCCCAAGGGTTGGTCTGTTCGCCCATTAAAGCGGTACGTGAGCTGGGTTTAGAACGTCGTGAGACAGTTCGGTCCCTATCCACCATGGGCGTAAGGTATTTGAGGAGAGCTGCTCCTAGTACGAGAGGACCGGAGTGGACGCACCGCTGGTGTACCAGTTTGTGTCGCCAGATGCATAAGCTGGGTAGCTATGTGCGGAACGGATAACCGCTGAAGGCATCTAAGCGGGAAGCCGCCTCCAAGATGAGATACCTCACTGCGTAAGCAGGTAAGGCGTCCCGTAGACGACGGGGCAGATAGGCCGGAGGTGGAAGCGTGGCAACGCGTGGAGCTGACCGGTACTAATACGCCGAGGCCTTAACCTCTTTTTGTTTTCTTTGTTCCTTGTCAGGGAGCTTATATATAGTTTGGAAAGATTCTTGGTGGCTTTTGCGGAGGGGGTACACCCGGTCCCATGCCGAACCCGGCAGTTAAGCCCTCCAGCGCCGATGGTACTGCGATTCGCTTCGTGGGAGAGTAGGTCGCTGCCAAGAGTCTTTTCTCCTTTCTACGACCAGCCCCGACCATCCTTCGATGGTCGGGGCTGGTCGCGTTCTATAGCGATGGCTCTTTTATGTTGAGCTCTTTTTTGATCGCTTCCTGTAGAATAAACGAAACGTTGATGTCTTCGTGCTTTTTGAGCTCTTCCTCCATCCAGGAAGGTACGGTCAAGGTTTTCTTGACGGACTTTTTGCTCCATGCTCTTCTGGTTGGCCCCATATCGGCTACCACCCTTTGAACGAGACCCCCCTCGGGGGGAACGATGGTATCCACGTCAGTAGGCTCAGGAATCTCGTCCTTTTGAACCTCCCTGAAATACATGCAATCTTCGAGAATCGATTGGGCCTCAATCAACGCCTCCTCTAGAGAGTCGGCGGAGGTGAAGCAGTTTTCGAGATCGGGGAACTCTACGGACCATCCATCACCGTCGGGATAAAACACGGCCGGATAGGTGTAGTAAGGTACTTTATTCATGACATCCCTCCTAACGAGAAGCAGTCTTCTCAATCTTCGATATCAAGTCTTTTCTTTATCTTCGACAGGAGTCCAGGTTTTATCTTTCGCGGTATTGGAAAAGGACGTTCTCCTGGTTTCATAGCTAAAACATGACTTCCCTTGCCTCTAGTTTCGTCTATTTGCCAGCCCCTTTGTCTTGCTATCTTGATGAGATCCCTCTGGCTGTAGAATTTTCCCAATTCCTCACCTCCGAGACGCTATTATCATAGATGCAAGTTCAACACGTGTCAATACGTATTGCAGGGGCCGTTGTCTCTAAGGGCCCCTCTTTGTAACGAAGACGTTACGTGGTATAGTTTTCTCGTTCCGATCTTTCGAGAATAAATACCTTAGGAGGTGCAACATCCATGTCCAGATGTTCCAGGTTCCTGGCGACGATGCTCGTCGCTCTTTTCTCCTTCGTTTTCGTAGCTGGAGCCATGGCGGAAGACCGCTCTCTGGTGGTCTATTCCAGCGTAGACGAGGAGAACGCCACCAACATATTGAAGGCCTTCTCCGAGGATACGGGGATAAAGGTCAATATGGTTTTTCTGTCCTCCGGTCCGGCTCTCAGCCGCATCGAGGCGGAGAAGGCCAATCCTCAGGCGGATGTGTGGTTCGGGGCTCCCAACGAGAACCACATAGTTGCCAAGACCAGAGGTCTGACCCGTCCCTATATGTCTTCCGAGGCAGAGGTCTTGGCCGATAATTTCAAGGATTCGGAGGGTTACTGGTACGCCTTCTACATGAATCCTCTGGGATTCGGCGTATTGGACGAGGAGCTGAAGGATCAGGGAATATCCGTTCCCGAATCCTGGGCCGATCTTACCAAGGCCGAGTACAAAGGGATGATCCAGATGCCATCTCCTCAGTCTTCCGGGACGGCCTATGCCATGATACAGACCCTTATGACCGTTTTCGGAGAGGACGGGGCTTTCGACTACATGAAGAAGCTCAATCCCAACATCCAGACCTATACCCAGAGCGGAACCGGTCCCAGCAAGAACCTGGCCATAGGTGAGACTGACATAGCCATACAGTTCACACCGGCCTTCCTCAAACTGGTCGATCAGGGATATCCGTCCAAGGTGATATTCCCCGCCGAGGGAGTCGGCTACGAGGCCGCCGCCCTTTCCATAGTGAAGGGAGCCAAGAACCTGGACGAGGCCGAGGTTCTGGTGGACTGGATAATTTCCAAGAAGGGGCAGAGTTCCCTCAGCGCCGCCAAGACCTACTTTTTCCCGGTCCGTTCCGACGTATCGGCCGGCGAGGGAGTTCCTGCCCTTTCGGAGATCTCCCTTATCGATTACGACAGGGAAAAGGCCGCCAAGGACAAAAAGCGCATAGTGGAACGCTGGGTCACCGAGGTGCTGGGACAGTAGTTTTCCCCGAGTCCTCTTTCGTATAGTTCGCCCGGGGAGCTCTCCCCGGGCTTTTGATTTGGAGGGAAGTGGTATCTTGCGACGAGGTATGAGAGAGCTTCGTCTGCTCTGGAGGGACCCTGTGGTCGCCCTTTTGGTGCTAGCCGTAGGGGTCGCCCTGGCTTTATTCGTCATATACCCTCTGGGGATGGTGTTGTTGAAGAGTTTTCAGGGAGATGGAGGCGGTTTTTCCCTGGAAAATTACCTTCGTTTCGGCCAGTTCACCTATCTCAGAAACGCCCTTATGAACAGCCTTCAGGTGGGAGCTCTTACCGGTATCATAGGGGTTGCCGTAGGTTATGTGGCCGCTTTGACGATGGTGAGGACCAATATACGTTGGAAAAAAATCTTGCATTTGATATTCATACTTCCGATAATAGCGCCTCCTTTTACCAGCGCTCTGTCGGTGCTGATGCTGTTCGGCTCCAACGGCCTCATTACGAGGGGGCTGCTTGGGATAAGGCACTATTCCATCTACGGTTTCAAGGGAGTGCTGATATCGCAGGTGTTCACCTTCGCTCCCGTGGCCTATCTGACCCTCAGAGGCGTTCTGGAGTCGCTGAATCCCACCTTGGAGGATGCCGCCATGAACGTGGGGGCGTCCCGCTGGCAGACTTTCCTCAGGGTCACCCTGCCTCTGAGCCTGCCTGGCATAGCCAGCGCCTTTCTCGTGGTGTTCATAGAGTCTCTGGCGGATTTCGGAAATCCTCTGGTGCTGGCAGGCAGTCGTTTCCCCATGTTGGCCACCCAGGCATATCTGGAGATAACCGGGTCGTTCAACCTGCCCCTGGGAGCGGCTCTGGCGGTGGTGTTGCTGCTTCCGTCGGTGACGGCTTTCCTGATACAGCGTTATTTCCTGAGAAAAAGACAGTACACCACCGTTACTGGAAAACCGGTGGATTCCACGTCCAAACTCATAGGTCCCGGGGCAGGAGTTTTGCTCCGAGGCGTTCTGGGTTTGTTCGCCCTTTCCGTGGCGCTCTTCTACGGGGTTATAGCCGTAGGGGCCTTCACCAAGGTGTGGGGATACGATTTCACCCCGACCTTGGACCATCTGACCTACGCTTTCCAGGTGGGAGGGGATACCATAAAGGACACCTTGATCGTGGCTCTGTTGTCCACTCCGATATCGGGGATATTGGGTATGTTGATAGCCTTCATGGTGGTCCGGCTGTCCTTTCCGGGCAAGGGGACTCTGGAGTTCGGCTCCATATTGAATTTCGCCGTTCCCGGTACCGTGGTGGGCATAGGTTACATACTGGCCTTCAACAGGCCTCCTCTGGTGTTGATAGGGACCTTGAGCATTCTGGTGCTGAACTTCGTGTTTCGCTATATTCCGGTGGGAATTCAGTCCGGCGTGGCGGTGCTTCGGCAGATAGATCCGTCAATAGAAGAGGCTTCCAGAAATCTGGGGGCCGACGGTTTGACGACTTTCCGCAAGGTGACGCTGCCCCTCATAGCCCCGGCGTTTTTCTCCGGGCTGGTATTCGCCTTTGTAAGGGCCATGACCGCGATCAGCGCCGCTATCTTCCTCGTGTCGGCCAACTGGAACCTTCTGACGGTGCAGATCCTCAGTCAGGTGGGGTCCGGAAGGCTCGGGGTCGCGGCGGCTTTCAGCGTCATATTGGTCTGTATCGTTTTGATCGCTGTTGCGGTCATAGGTCGACTCGTGCCGGGACGTACCGGCGGGGCCTCGGCCATTCAGGTTCGGGAGGGTTAGTGTTATGGAGCTTCGCATTTCGGGAGTCACAAAGGAATTCGACGGTTACGACGGTGCCTCCAAGGTCCGGGCTGTGGATCAGGTCGACCTTTCTGTGGAGGACGGCGAGCTGGTTACATTGTTGGGTCCCAGCGGCTGCGGCAAGACGACCCTGCTTCGCATGATAGCCGGTTTCGAGGACCCGACGGAGGGAGATATATATTTCGGCGATAAGAGGATGAACGACGTGGCCCCCAACAGGAGAAACGCCACGCTGGTGTTTCAGTCCTACGCCATCTTTCCCCATCTTAACGTCTTCGAGAACATCGCCTTCGGCCTGAAGCTCAAGAGGCTGAGCCATAAGGATATAAAGGCCAAGATGGAGAGAGTGGTAGACCTGGTGGGGCTCCGGGGCCTGGAGAACCGTCAGCCTTCCCAGCTTTCGGGGGGGCAGCAGCAGAGGGTGGCCCTTGCCAGAGCCATAGTGATGGAGCCGGAGCTGCTGCTGTTCGACGAGCCTCTGTCCAACCTGGACGCCAAGCTCAGGGAGCAGATGAGGATAGAGATCCGGCGGCTTCAGAAGACCCTGGGGATAACGTCGGTCTACGTTACCCACGACCAGGCGGAGGCGATGAGCATCTCCGATAGGGTTGTGGTGATGAAGGACGGACGGATCGAGCAGATAGGCTCTCCTGTGGATCTCTACGCAAGGCCGAGAAATCGCTTCGTGGCCGATTTCATAGGCAAGGCCAACTTTCTGGAGGGGACGGTTTCCGACGGGGGGATTCTTCTGGGAGGGAAGACCTATCCTATGGATATATCCTCTTTCGAGACAGGAGAGGTGCGGCAGGTGGTGGCCCGTCCCGAGGCGGTGGTCCTTTCCCGAGAGGAGGGACATTTCCCCTGCGAGGTGGTCAGGACCACTTTCCTGGGAAATCTGGTGGAGTACGAGGTGGAATGCCCCGACCTGAAGACCCTGACTGTACATCAGGTCAACCCCATAACCGGCGAGCTCTTTCGTCCCGGCGAGTCGATCCGGGTTTCTCTGCGCCCCGACACGTTGCATCTTCTGGAAAAAGAGTGATCTAAAGGACTATCATTTAGAATAGACCTGTTCCACTTAAACCCTTGTTGTAGCTGAATATATGTGTTACATTTTTCGTATCAAGGGAGGTGGCAGGAATGAGAAGATATATGACCTGTAAGGCTGGCCCTTTCTACTTCAGCGAAGAGTATGACAAGGAGCT
The DNA here is from genome assembly GCF_000172975.1 of Dethiosulfovibrio peptidovorans DSM 11002. Classification (NCBI taxonomy): domain Bacteria; kingdom Thermotogati; phylum Synergistota; class Synergistia; order Synergistales; family Dethiosulfovibrionaceae; genus Dethiosulfovibrio; species Dethiosulfovibrio peptidovorans. Next base: position 772,042 of record NZ_ABTR02000001.1, on the reverse strand, counting down.
CCTGTCCCCTTCGTTGGCCGTTGCGACGGTCCTCAACAAGACGGTGGCGGACCTTCCGATTCTGCCTCGGAAGGTGTCCCAATTAGAGACGGAGCTTGTCCGTCAGTCCATCTTCGGCACCGCCGCCATAGAGGGGAATCCCCTCTCTCAGGAAGATGTCATCGGGATAATGGAGAACGACGACGTTCCCGACGTGGTCCATAAAAGCGAGATCGAAATTCGCAACCTCGTCAGAGCCTATGAATTTCTATCGAAGATCAAGCCGGAAAAGGACCCCTTTGTCCTGGAGGAGTCTCTGATCAGAGAGCTGCATCGTATAGTTACCTCAGGGGTTCCCCACCAGTTCAACGAGCCCGTAGGTTATACGGAGGTCGGAGACAAATCTCACGGCGGAGTTTACAGGCCCCCTCGTATATTGAAGGATATAGAGGACCTGATGAGGGAGTATGTCGAGTGGGTCAACAGCGAGGAGCTTATCTCGAAGGGGCCTTTCGTTCGGGCTATATTGGCACATTATCATTTTTCGCTGATCCATCCGTTTTTCGACGGCAACGGCAGGACCGCCCGGCTCATAGAGGCGATCATACTTCAGGCGGCGAACGTTCGTTATGTGCCTAAGATGTTGTCCAATTATTACTATCGGAATATCGACGGCTATTACTCCGCTTTTTCCGAGACGATAAAGCTCAAGGGGAAGGATGTAACCCCTTTTTTGAAGTTTTGTCTGGACGGAGTCACCGAGTCGTTGATGGATATCAAGGATAGGATAACGGATCTGATAAAAAAACTCGTTTTCAGAGAGCACCTCGCTCAGTTGAAGGCCCAGAGGGAGATCACGGTCAGACAGTTCGAGCTTTTGTCCCTTCTGCTCGACGACCTACGGGACTTCTCTTTGAACGACCTCATGGGTGAAAGGCCTTTCTCTCTGCTTTATCGAAAGGTCACTAAACAGACCGCCAGAAGGGACGTAAAGCGTCTTACGGAGCTCAAGCTGATCGCTCAGGCCGGGGAGAATCGATATTCCCTGAACCTGGATGCGGTGAAATAAGACCATAGGGTGTCTCTAAGAACTCACGTCCGAGTTTCCTCGGAGAGGTCGTTTCGGCTCCGCCCTGTCTCGCCCAAACGTATTCCCGATCTGCCTGTTTCGTACAGACCGCCTCGGAGGGCACGTCCTGTGCCCCCTCGGCTTGGGGCGACGTCCTGTCGCCCCATTCGTACTACACGACGGCAGGTCGGAAATACGGGCTCGAATGGGCTCCTCCGAAACGACCTCTCCGAGGACTGGAGTTTTCAGAGGTGCCCCTTAAGATTGGACCGCCAGCTTGGCTATGGCTACTATCACGTCGACGGCTTTCTCCATAGAGGGTATCGGTATGAACTCGTACTTTCCGTGGAAGTTGTGTCCTCCTGTGAAAAGGTTGGGGCAGGGCAGCCCCATGTAGGATAGCCTGGCGCCGTCGGTGCCTCCTCTGATGGGCTCCACCATGGGGGTTATTCCAACCTCCTCCATGGCGGATTTGGCCAGTTCGACTATATCCATTCTGTTCTCTATGTGTTCCCTCATGTTGAGATACTGCTCCTTGAGCTCCAGGGTAGCCCTGTCTTCGAACTCCCGGTTGATCTGGTCCACCGCTCTTCGAACCGTTTCCTGCTTTTCCTCGAAGAGTTTTTTGTCGTGATCCCTTATGATGAACTTGAGGGTGGTATCCTCGACTGTCCCGTCGAAGGTGTGAAGGTGGATGAACCCCTGGTAGCCCTCGGTCTTCTCCGGGACCTCCGAGATCGGCATCAGCTCGGCCAGCCTAGTGCCTATGTGGATCGAGTTGATCATCTGGTCCTTGGCCGTTCCGGGGTGGACGTTACGTCCCCTTATGCGGACCGTGGCGGAAGCTGCGTTGAAGTTCTCGTACTCCATCTGTCCGACCGGACCCCCGTCCACCGTATAGGCCCAGTCCGCCCCGAATCCCTCGACGTCGAACAGGTCGGCTCCCCTGCCTATCTCCTCGTCGGGGGTGAAGCCTATTCTGATTCCGCCGTGAGGTATCTCGGGGTGATCCTTCAGATAGGCTACTGCCGTCATTATCTCGGCTATACCGGCCTTGTCGTCGGCCCCCAGGAGGGTGGTGCCGTCCGCCACTATTAGGTCCTGTCCTATGTAGTCGTTTAGACAGGGAAAGTCGGAGGGGGACAGCACGACCTCTCTCGCCTCGTCAAGGACGATGTCTTTACCGTCGTAGTTTTTAACTATCCTCGGGGATACGTTTTCGCCGGACATGTCGGGGGCGGTGTCCATGTGGGCTATGAAGCCTATGGTCGGCCCCTTCGCCGTCGCAGGCAGGGTGGCGGTCACGTATCCGTTGTCGTCCATCTTCGGATCCTCCAGGCCTAACTCCGTCATCTCCTTTACCAAGAGCCTGGCTAGATCCAGCTGGCAGGAGGTGCTGGGGCAGCTGGAGGAGCTTTCGTCCGAGGTGGTGTGGATCTTGGCGTATCCTATAAATCTGTCTACTAGTTCTTTCACGAGATCCCGTCCTTTCGATGCGTAAAAAGAAATATGCCCCTTTGGGGACATTCCGAATACGTCGATAGTATAATATAGGGCATCTCTAAAAACTCCCCTAACTGGCAGGGAGAAAAACCCCTGTTTAGGCTGGGATGTTAAAATACCGGTTGTAACCAAAAATTCTCGAGAAGGGATGGGATCCCCTTGAAACAGCGGAGCCTCTTTGCGGAAGAAATAGCCTACGATAGCCTTGAAAAGGTGAACGATCCACTGGTACGAATAGAGAAAGCGGTGGACTGGTCCATCTTCGAGCAGCCGTTGAAGGACTTCCGCGAAGGGCTCAGACAGAAGGATTCTCTGGGAGGAAGAAAGCCCTTCCCTCCTCTTCTCATGTTCAAGATCCTGGTGCTTCAGGCACTGTACAACCTGTCGGACGACGCAATGGAGTTTCAGGTAAGGGACAGGCTTTCCTTCAGACGTTTTCTCGGCCTCTCCCTGGAAGCCAAAGTCCCTGATGCCAAGACTATATGGCTTTTTCGGGAGCAGCTGACCAAGGCGGAACTGATGAAGCCTCTGTTCGATCTTTTTGACGGTCACATCCGTAAAAGCGGCTTCGAGGCAAAAAAAGGGCAGATAGTGGATGCCTCCATAGTGAAGGTCCCGATCCAGAGGAACAAACGGGATGAAAACCGCAAGATCAAGGATGGAGAACCACCGGAAGACTGGCCCGACAACAAGAGATCTCAAAAAGACACCGATGCCAGGTGGACGAAGAAAAACGGCAAAAGCTCCTTCGGCTACAAGAACCACATAGAGATCGACTCTCAGAACAAGATCATCCGTAAATACAGCGTAACCGAGGCATCGGTCCACGACAGCAATGTATTCGAGGAACTCATCGATCCCAGTAACAGCAGCAAAGACGTCTATGCCGACTCAGCTTATAGAAGCCATGAGAAAATCTCTTGGCTTGAGGAACAAGGCTACAGACCGAAGATCCAACGAAAAGGATACAGAGGCAAACCCATCACGTGGTGGGAAAAACAGGGTAACAGAACAAGATCCAAAGTCCGAAGCCGAGTGGAGCACGTCTTTGGAGCCCAAACCATGAAGGCCGGCAACCTGATAGTTCGAACTATCGGGAAAGCCAGAGCTTCAACCGCTATAGGACTGAGAAACCTGGCCTATAACATCGTTCGATTCTCGTTCCTGATGATGAAGTCAGGGGCGATATCTGCCGTGCCCAAATGACGGTAAAAGCCGAGTTGTTCAGGTCACCGGAGCGACAATAGAGAATCATCTTAACGCTGATTTAGCCTAATTTGTCGCTGTTTCTGGTCTGTGGCTTTTTTGTCTGCTTAGACCGCTAAATATGGGGTTGCTAGAGGTGCCCTATAGGTAGACCATTTTTTTGAAAGGAGACCGGAGCTGTGGGAAAACTCATATCCCCCGATCCGGATATGTGGGGAAATCCGGTCCGAAAGGGAGCCCTGGAGAATAGGGTTCGGGAGCGAAAAGAGACGGTACGGCACGATAGAAAAAGGCTTGTCCTGACTGTGGCCATAACGGCCATACTGTTAGCCCCCTTCGTGATCGTAGCCACGAGATTTTTCTTTCGATGAAAGGAGAGGGTTCCATGTCGATAAAAGGATTCCAGATGATGATGCAGGTTCACGTTCCTATAACGGAGAATCATGTTATCTCCAGAAATATAGTCCGAAATTACGGGGACAGGGAAGAGATGGAGATGGAGATGATCAACTACATCAACAACATCCGAGAGAACGATCAGATAGGTTTCGGCGACGACATTATCTTTCTCCCCTCAGGCATGGGCAAGAAAACCATCGTGGAGTTTACCTACAAGGTGGTAGACTGACAGGTTTGTCTATAAGGCGATGACCTTTCGAGGTCATCGCCTTATTCGTCGCTGATTAGCTTTTCAGCTTCTTTTCCACGTATATCACGTCGTCGACGCTTTCTTTGGCCTTGGCCGCCGGTACTGTCCAGTATGTTTCGCACATTAATATTTGAGTCAGCAGGCCCATACAGGGCTATGTTCGGTTTTTAAGGCTTTCTGTGTTAGCTTACGACAGCGTTATCTTCCTGCTCCAGTATCTGTTCTCTGAGATGCTCCATGTTCATGTAGGCTCTCTTACCCCACTTGGTGGAAGCTACATGCCGGACTCTGGCGGATACCAGCATCAGGGCCGATTCCCCGTCGGGGAAGTTGCCCACGACCTTTGTTCTTCGACGGATCTCTCGGTTCAGTCGTTCCAGCGAATTGTTGGTTCTGAGCCGCTTCCAGTGTTCCGAGGGAAAATGGAAGTAGCTCAGGGTCTCCTCGTAGCCTTCCTGGACGATCTTGGCGGCTTTCTGAAGTTTCATGGCCTTCAGCTTTTTCTCTGGCTGCTTTCAGGTCTTCCTGGTTGTGTATCGCCTTCAGCATCAGGCTTACTTCTCGTGCCTTCCCCTTCGGGACGGCACTGTAGACGTTGCGGTAGAAGTGAACTATACAACGTTGCCAGATACCGTCAAGAAACACGTAGGGATGCTCACCCCTGATAGGACGGTTTCTCCAGTCGTCGATTCTGCCGTAGATCTTCTTGTTCAGATCGCTTACGGTAGATGGGCTTATCCGGGTTCCCCAGAGGGCCTCGGTGATGTCCTCGACGCTGTGGAGTCCTCCATGCAGGACATAAAAGGTATGTCCTGCGATTTATCCGGTCATGCCCAGACTTTTTCCGCCACCGCCGAAGAGGCAAATTCCACAGTCGAGGAGGTCTATTCCAATGTGGATCATACCGGCGATATGGTGGGAGGTCTCGCCGCAGGAGCGGAGGAGATAAACGCCAGTGTCCAAGAGGTCGCCGCCGGATCTCAGGCCGCGGCCAGAAAGAGCAGCGATGTGGCCGAACAGGTCGGAGAGGCCCGTCACTCCGGCGAGGACGGCCTGGAGTCGGTCAGAAAAGCGGTCAGGGCGGTCATAAAGGTCGCGGACGAATCGAGAAGCTCGATGGAGAAGGTCAAGGATCTGGGAAGCAGAGCCCAGCAGATACAGTCCTTCGTGACCGATATCGGTTCAATTGCGGATCAGACGAATCTTCTGGCCTTGAACGCCGCCATAGAGGCAGCCAGGGCAGGTGAGCACGGCAGGGGCTTCGCCGTGGTGGCGGAGGAGGTCAGAAAGCTGGCCGAGGAGAGCAATAATTCGGCGGCCAAGATATCCGATCTCGCCAAGGAGATAGCCGGAGATCTTCAGGCGGTCATAACCCTTGTGGAGGCCAACGAGGGGCAGGCCACCGAGGCTCGGCAGGGTGCCGAGGGGGCGGAGGTATTCATAGGAAATATCCTTCAGTCTCTGGCGAACATCGAGGCGGCGGCCCAGGATATGGCGGCGGTCTCGGAGGAGCAGGCAGCGTCCAGTCAGGAGATATCCTCCGCCGTTCAGGACATGGCGGAGAAGACCAACGACGTCTCCGAGTCGACCGGCGGCATAAGGGAACAGATGAAAGACGTTTCCTCCGTGGCAGAACAGGTAGCGATCGGATCCGAGTCTCTGGCGGAGATGGCCGAGAAGCTTCAGAGGGAGGTGGATCGATTCAAGATATCCGAGACGTCGTCTCTGGCCATTAGAGAGAAATGACGGAAAAATCGTTTTACCCGGAGAGTGCAGCAGGTCGGGGACGCCGTTCAACGGTGTCCCCGACCTGCTTTTTCAAGTATAATTTCTTTAGATCGAGTTTAACCTGAGAGGAGTGAACCGATGGGTTTGGTCAGCACCTCCCGTCTCTCCGAGGGGATGATATTGGCCGACGATCTCTCGACCCCGGCTGGTCGAAAGATCCTGGGGCGGGGAATGTCCCTCTCGGCAAAGCATATATCGATGATGAAGGTCTGGGGAATAGCCTTTGCCGACGTAGAGGGGGTGGATCAGGAAGAGCTTCTCTCCCAGGAGAGATCTCTGATGGAGACCATGGGCAGAAGCGATTCCATAGTCCAAAGCTTCTTTCCATCCCATCAGGGCGATGGGCCCTGCTCGGAGATTTTTCATCTGTGCAGGGAAAGATGTGCCCGGCTGATCGAAGAGGAGGATTCGGACGGGCTTTCCGAGATGACCGATCACAGAAGGCCGGAGGAGCTTCCGTCCAGGGCGGGACTTCCGGTGGATAAACCCCGTATTTCCGAGGTAATAGGGGGGGATGTCCCTCTGTGCTCTCTGCCGGACATATACTTTAAAATTCGAGAGGTGATTCAGTCTCCGGTCAGTTCGGCGAGATCCATAGCCAGAGTAGTAGGTACCGATCCCAACCTGTCTCTCAGATTGCTTAGGCTCGTGAACAGCGCTTTTTATGGCTTTCCCACCCCTATAAGGTCTATCTCCAGGGCCGTCGCCATAGTGGGCATAAAGGAGCTGTCCTCTCTGGCCTTGGCTGTGTCCACCATGAGCGCCTTCGACCATATCCCGTCGTCCTACGTGGATATGAGGTCTTTCTGGAAACACTCTGTGACCTGTGGCGTCTTGGCCAGGGTGTTGGCGAGTAGAAGAAAGATCCGTAGAGATGATCATTTCTTCCTGGCCGGATTGCTACACGACGTCGGTCGGGCCATACTTTACGTTCGGTTCCCTTCCCATATGTCCCATGGCCTGGGGGTCTCTCGCTTTTTCCGTCTTCCATTGGCGGAGGTGGAGAGACGGCTCATAGGCTTCGACCACGGTCAGGTCACCTTCAGACTTCTCGAGAGCTGGCGAATACCGGAACCTATCCTCGGTACGGCCTCATGGCACCACGAGCCAATGTCGTCGGAGAATCCAGAGGAAACCTCTCTACTGTGGTTAGCCGATTGGATGGCCAATGCCATGAAGATAGGCTCGAGCGGAACCTTCTACCTCCCTCCTCTGGACGAGGGACTGTGGGATCTGACCGGAATACACAAGGAGGAGCTCCGCTCCGTCTTCGATCAAGCGGAGAGGCAGATCGAAGAGATACTTCGAATATTTTTCATCGCCTGAGGTGGGATCATGGAAGAGAGGATAAGAGAGCTGGAGGAGCGAATCTCGCTGATCAATTCGGAAAGGGAGAGAGCTCGCAGGGTGTTGGACGATGCGGTGGATTCTCTGAACGTCCCGGTTACCCTCGGTCAATCCGGCGATGTCTCCGACGTCCTCGAGAGCGTGGCCTCCAGGATCCGTTCACTGATAAACGTCGGCGAGATCGCTTTTTTTCTGATATCCGAGGATGGATTGGATTTTTCCCGTGAGTGGTGCGATCCTGCCGAATCGGCCGATTTCTTCGAGTCGGAACGAACCATCCTGGTTGAGGACGGCACCGTAGCGTGGGCTTTGGGCAGAAACAAGCCCCTGAATCTGACCTCCTCGGACGGAACTTCCCTGCTTATTCACTCGTTGATAGCCCAGGACGAGCCGTTGGGCATCATGATGGCCTGCATAGAGGGAGATCCGGGGGGGATAATGGACATATCTCTGGCCTTCGTTACCGTCGTTCTCGGGGCTGCCGCCGGGGTGATAAAAAACAGCCGGCTCTACAGGATGATCAACGACCTGAACGACGAGCTCAGGGGCAAGGTATCCCGACTTCAGGAATCGGAGGCCCAGCTCGCCGAGGCCAATCAGGCGAAGGACCGTTTTCTGGCAAACGTCAGTCACGAGATAAGAACTCCTCTCAACGCCATCCTCGGCACCGCTGCGATAGTCAGAGGGAAGTCTCCCGCCGAGATGGACCGGGCTCTAGAAGTGATAAAAGACGAGGGACACGCCCTTCTGGCACTGATAAACGACATCCTGGATCTGTCCAAGATGGGGGCAGGGTTTCTCGATTTGGACGAGGCTCCATTCGATCTTTTCGAGCTTCTGGAGGCGTTGGAGGGATCCTATCGTTCCGAGGCGAAACGGAAGGGGTTGGACTTCAGCTTGGATCTTTCCAAGGATATACCTCGTTGGATAACCGGAGATCCCATCAGGCTGAGACAGGTGTTGTCCAACCTTTTGGGCAACGCCGTCAAGTTCACCTCGTCCGGACGGGTCTCCCTCACGGTTAAAAGTCTTCGATCCGACGGGGATAAGTTGACTCTGTCCTTTTCCGTGTTCGATACCGGAATAGGGATCCCCAGGGAGGTCGTGCCGAGGCTTTTCAAGCCGTTTTCCCAGGCTGATGGATCGACGAGCAGAAAATACGGCGGTACCGGCTTGGGGCTTGCCATCTCACGTAGGATCGTAAGGGCTATGGGCGGGGATATCTCCGTCGAGAGCGAAAGGGGCAGAGGGTCGACTTTTTCCCTCGATGTGGAGGTGATACCCTGCGATCCTCCTGTGCCCGAGGTCTACTCTCCGGTAGATAACGGTCGTATTCGTCCTCTTTCTCTCCTGGTCGTGGAGGATAGCCACACAAACAGGGTGGTTATAGAGGCTATGCTCAGGGATATGGGACACGATGTGACGACGGTATCGTCCGGCAGGGGGGCGATCAGGGCCCTTTCCGAGAGGTGTTTCGACGGGGTGTTCATGGACATACAGATGCCCGGGATGGACGGCCTGGAGGCGACGGCGATCATAAGGGAAAGAGGAGGTCCTGTCCTGGACCGGGATGTTCCAGTAATAGCCCTCACCGCCAACGTCATGAAGGAAGACAAAGAAAGGTATCTGGCGGAGGGGATGTCCGGGTATCTTCCGAAACCGGTAACCCGGGAGGATCTGGCCGAAGCTTTGAGAAACGTGGAGCCGGGAGATCCGAGGAAGCCCGTTTCGGGCAGATACGTTCTTGATATGACCGGTTTGGTGGAGCGAATGGGCGGCGATAGGGTCATAGCGAACCTGGTGGTGAAGACCTTTAGGAGCGATCTAGCTAAGATAGTGGAGAAAATAAAGACCTCAGTCGAGGATGGGGATTTTCGTAAGGTCCGAATGGGCGGACATACATTGAAGGGGGCGGCTGCCGGAGCAGGGGCCTGGGGATTGAAGATCGTAGGCGGTAGGATCCAGACGGCGGCGGAATCGGAGGATGGAGAGCTGTTGAACGATCTTATGGACGAGCTTGTCCTCGAGATGGATGATTTCGAGCATTTTTTCTGCGGGGGTGAAGAGCTATGAGGATTCTGGTAGCCGAGGACGACATGACCACCAGGGTGATGTTGGAATCGTTGCTGAAAAAATGGGGATACGATCCTGTAGTGGTCTCCGACGGAGAGGAGGCCTGGAAGGTCCTCTCCAGCGAGGAAGCCCCCTATCTGGCGGTAATAGACTGGCTTATGCCGGGACTGGAAGGTACGGAGATATGTCGTCTCGTTCGGGAGAGAAACCGGATGAACGGAAAATATCAGTACATCGTTCTCCTGACCGTGCAGAGCGAAAAAGAGGACGTAATAAGAGGGCTTGAGGCCGGGGCCGACGATTACGTGGTCAAGCCCTTCGATTCCCAGGAGTTGAGGATGAGGCTTTCCGTGGCAAAGAGGATTCTGGATCTTCAGGAGAAACTGGCATTTTTCGCCAACCACGATCAGCTGACCAATCTCCTTAATCGTCACGCCCTGTTCGAGAGACTCTCAGGGGAGATGGCCAGAGCGGATAGGGAGGGAACCTCTCTGAGTCTGGGGTTGTTGGATCTGGACCACTTCAAGAGGATAAACGATACCTACGGTCACCTGGCGGGAGACAGGGTGCTCCGTTCCATAGCGAAGATCCTATGCCGGGAGCTCAGACCATACGATGTGGTTGGACGCTACGGAGGAGAGGAGTTCGTTATGATACTTCCCGGAGCCTCGTCGGAGGAGGGGTACAGGATACTCGATCGAGTCAGGAAGAGGATCGGAGATCGTCCCCTCAAGGTGGACGACGATCAGGTGGAGCTCACCGTCTCTATGGGTTTGGCCGAATATCGGCAGGGAATGACTATGGACGGTCTTATCGCCCGAGCGGACGAAGCGATGTATAGGGCCAAGGATGCCGGTAGGGATAAGGTATCTCTGTGATTTTACACGCAAGAGGCCCTGTGCATATGCACAGGGCCTCTTGCGGCAGAGAATATATTGAGACGATATGAATATGCGGCGAGGGGCACCGCCGTCCCTAGGCTACCTGGTGCAGATTCTCCAGGGACGTATCGAAGGGAACGTTGGTATCGGCGTCGTGGATCTCCCGGGATCCTATCCTGAAAAGGGTTCTCATGGCTCCGAAGGATCCGGCGGAGAAGAAAAACAGCCCTCCCAAGAATAGGGACGAGGCCTGAGAGGCCATCTCCTCGACGAAAACCGGGCAGTACATCACGAGAATCCCGGAAAGGGAAAGGACAAGACAGCCTGCCAAGGTGTTCCGAAGATCTTCCGATCCTATGGCGGCCACCATGCCGAAAACGGCGATTCCGAAAAGGGATATAGTTGGGCCCGCCAGGATCAAAGCGGGCAGTAGAGCACCGGCCAGAGCGGACAACATAACACCGTGTCTCATGACGAGTTCCTCCTTAAAGAACGAGATATTCTGTATCTTGGCCCCATTCTATCCTCCCCCTATCGAAAAGACTTCGGTATTTTGAGTCAACTATCGCCCTATATATAGGGAGTCTTCCGTCATTTTGACGAAAGGAGCGATCATTTTGCTGGAACCTATAGCTCAGGAGCTTGCCAAGTCCATATCGGAGGTAATAGGTTACGATGTCCTTATCACCGACGTTAAAGGGGTGATAATCGGTTGCAGCGATCCCGACAGAGGGTTCGGAACCCTGAACGAGTCGTCCAGGATAGCCGCCGAGACAGGAAGGGGAAGCGTGGATACCGAGGAGGTCTCCCATAGGCTCAAAGGGACCAGGCCGGGGGTTACCTATCCCATGGTAGGGCCCGACGGCAGGGTAATAGGCACCGTGGCGATAACCGGCGATCCCGAAAAGGTCACTCCATTTGCCCTGGTGGTGAAGCGTCAGGCCGAGCTCTATCTCAGGGAGAGGATCATGCAGAGGGAGGTAATGGAGAGGGAGAGAAATCTCCAGGCGTTGGTCTCCGACGTTTTTCTGCTGAACTCCAAGGTCAGCGATCCGGAGCTGCTTCTGAACAGGGCGGAGCATTTCGGATACGATCGCTCCTCCGAATACGTCGCCTTGTCGGTGGAGACCGTCAGGTTGAGGGATTCTGCCGGGGCAGGAGTCTACAGGGATCCCGTGTTGGCCCGTCTTAGAGATGCTATGGGAGGTCCCAGGAGCCTCATGGCCGCCATGAAGATGGATCTCTACGTGGTTTTTCTCCCTCTGTCGGGGAAACTTGGGGCGGATTTGTCGGAAAGGATCGGCGAGATCTGGAATGGAGTCAGGAAGTCTCTTTCGTCCATGGGTATAGAGGCGGCGGTGGGGATAGGCAGCGGAGCCATGGGTATAGAGGAGCTTGCCCGATCATGTAAGGAGGCTCGGCTGGCTCTCAGGATCGGCAGAAAGGTGGCTCCGGGCGTCCGTTTCTATCCGATAAAGGGCTACAGGGTGGAGGAGCTTTTGTTCTTTTCTCCCCGTTCACTGACGGAGTCCATGTCCGAGAGGGAGCTGTCGCCTCTGGAGGGAAGAGGTGACACGGAGGAACTGCGCGATACCCTGACGGCCTGGTGCGAGAGCGGTTTCAACGTGGCCGAAGCGTCCCGGTCTCTTCACCTCCATCGTTCCACCGTGAACTACAGGCTGGAGAAGCTGGCTTCCATTTTCCATGTCGATGTCAGAGATTTCAGGGAGATGAGCCGGCTGTACTGGGCCATCTCCCTGGACAAGCTCATCGGTCAAAGGCGAAGGTCCTGAAGGTTCTTCTGGGCCCTGACTATGGAGGATATTATGGACGCCATGGCGTCGAAGCGGTCTATGGCCTCTTTCATGACTCCCACGGAGTGGGCTATCTCTCTGGATCCTTCGGACATCTTCTCTCCCGATCCGTCCAGCATCACCGTGATGTCGTCCATGAAGGACCTGTTTTCCTCCAGGAAGGACATAAAGCTGGACAGGGAGTTTCTCACCACGTCGAACATCTCGCTTACCCGGCGTACGTTGTCCATGGCGTCCTTGACCGATCCGGAGATCTCGGAGACCCTGTCGGTTATCTTGTCCGACGCCTCCTTGGTCTGGACCGACAGCTTCTGGACCTCCTCTGCGACAACGCTGAATCCCCTGCCGTGTTCTCCCGCTCTGGCCGCCTCTATGGAGGCGTTGAGGGCCAGCAAATTGGTCTGTTTCGCTATCCTGGTGATATCCTCGGAGATTTTCTCCACCTCCAGGAAGCCGTTCAGGGTCTCGTAGGTGGTCTCAACCGTCTTGTTCACGTCGGAGCTCATGTTCTCTATGTCCGTGCCGGAACGGTGAAGTTCTTCCTCCAGTTCCTGGTTCATCTTGCCTATCGACTCGACGTTCTTCCTGGCGTGGGTGCTGCTTTTCTGAAATTCCTCCACTGTGTCGGCCAGCATGGTATCGAGCTTCTGGAAGTCGTCGGAGATATCCGATAGCTCCCCCTGGACGTTGTTGACCCGTCTTACCAAGGCCTCGTCCAGCTGGTCCATGAAGGAGTTCATCAGGGTGTTGCCGAAGTAGGCCGACGACAGTCTGGCTATCAGATCTCTTTCCCTTTTGTTCATATCGGGGCCTCCCTATCGGAAGAGCTGATCCATGATGTCGACGCCGCATTTCAGGTTCCCGAACCAGTTCAGGAATCTGTCCACGTCGTCGCCCTTTATGACCGCTCCGTGCTGAGGGGCTATGGCGTCAATCTTCAGTTTGGAAACCGCGTCGACCCAGCGGCGGCAGGCCGAGTTGGAGGCCATATAGCGTTTGTGAAAACCCTCCATGTACCTGAGGTGGTCGTCGAAGTTCTCCACGGCGGGATATCTCTTTCCCTCGGGGAATACCGCCGCTCCGATGTCTCCGGAGAAGAGTATCCTCGATGTGGGGTCGTAGAGGGAGAACTGGCCGGTGGAGTGAAGGAAGTGGGCGGGGATGCAGGGAAGCTTCGTACCGTCCTTCAATGTGAGGTCGCCTCCTCTGTCCGGTATGGCTACTATCCTGCTTGTCTCGTAGATGCCGAAGTGGGGAAGGAACCTTGTCCAGAGTCCCGATATATGTGCCTTGGCCTTTTCCGCTATGGATAGCCACAGGGTTATTCCTGAGGATACGTCGGGATCCTGATGGGAGTAGAATATCTGGCTGACCGAACCGATGTCCACTATCTCTGCAACGTTGGCCAATACCCTGGGAAACACGTGGGCTCCGCCGGGGTCCATGAGAACGACCTCGCCATTATGGATTATCATGTACTGGTTGGTCTGGACGATGCTTTTCTCTTCCTTTTCCTCCCAACCTAGGTGGAGGTATCGGTGGTTACCATCTTCGTAGAGTACGGACGTGTCGAAAGAGCTCATTTAAAATCCTCCTTAATAGTGTAGGAGTGAAGGTCACTACAGTATAGTATAACCCCTAGATACAAAAAAAAAGCGAGGGGAATTCCTCTCGCTTTTTTGCGGGATTGTCTCTTACCGGCATTTCGGGAGACTTACCTCGAAGGTGGCTCCGTCCACGAATCTGGTCAGATCGATTCTGCCGTCGTGTCCCTCCACTATCCTCTTGGCTATGGCCAGTCCAAGGCCGTATCCTCCCTGTCCCCAGCTCTTTCTGCTTCTGGAGGGATCCCCTTTCTGGAACCGTTCGAAGATGGAGGAGGCCAGGCTTTCCTTTATACCCACTCCGTTGTCGGACACCGTGACCGTCCAGAGGTCTCCGTCCTCTTTCAGTTCCACGGCTATCTTTCCGCCCGGTTCGTTTTCGAAGCGTCTTCTGACGTATTTCACACCGTTGCCTATTAGGTTGCCCAGGGCCCGGTAGAGCTCGTCTCTTCGTCCCACCATGGGGGCCTTTTCGGGGGCTTCCAGAGTTATCTCTACCTTTGAGGCCATCGGGTGGGATCGGTGTTCCGATATCACCTCTGACAGGACTTTTGCCAGGTCGAAGGGCTCTCTTTTTTCCTTGGGAGGCTCGGCTTCCAGCCTGGAGAGTAACAGCATATCGTCCACAAGGGAGGTCAGCCGTCTCTGTTGTTCCAGAATGGAGTTGAGGTATCGTTTTCTGGTGTCGACGTCCTCCTCGTCCATGAGGAACTCCGCTGTGACCCCTATGGAGGTCAGAGGGGTCTGGAACTCGTGGCTTGCATCTGCTATGAAATTACGTCTTGCCAGGTCCAGCCTGTGCTCTTCCGTCATGTCATGAAAGACCAGCAGTATGCCCGTCTCTATCGATTCGGCAGAAACGGTAAGGAACAGTCCCCTCTCCGGCAGGTCCAGAGTGATTGGATCGGCTTGTCCAGACTCGGCCACCCGGTCTATCAGAGGGTGGAGGCTGCCGGGAAGGAGTACGCCGGTCTTCAGGTCCAACAGCTCTCTGGCGCAGTGGTTTATCATCCTTATGGACTTTTTTCTGTCCAGAAGTATCAGTCCCACCGGCATGGATGCTATCAGGGTCTCCAGATCGCCTCTTTCATGACGCAATTCCTCCATGGCTTCATGGAGCTGCTGGGACATGTCGTCCAGGGCTCTCGACAGGCTTTGAAGTTCCCTGTCGGCCATTATGGGGAACCGGGATTCCCTCCCTGTCGCTATGTCGTCCGCCGCCGCGACTATCCTCTCCAGAGGTCTGAAGAATCGCCTTATCATGAACTGGGCCAGGGCCAAAACGGCCAGGGCCGCCAGTATGGATAGCCCAAACAGCCTTTTGCGCCCTTCCGCCGCGGCCTGGTCCAAGGCGGACAGCCTGTAGGCCAGCCGCACCACATGTAAGTTCCCGTCTATCGACAGGGCCCTGGCGGAGTAGACCATGGTGGAGTCCAGACTCCTGCTGTATCTTATCTCCGATCCCGCTCCTGATGAGAAGGCCCTCTTTATCTCCGGTCTGTTGCCGTGGTTGTCCAATCTCTCGACCGATGCCTCCGTGTCCCGAAGCACCGTGCCGTTTTCGTCTATCAGACTGATTCTGCATTCCAACTCTTGGGCCAGCTCTTCGAGATCGAGAGAGCCGTCGCTTTCCTCAACCAGACGGGCCACGAGCCCCGCCTGTCGGGACAGCTCTCGAACCGCCTCGTCGGCGATGTGATCTTCCACTATCCGGCTCATCAGCAGCCAGGATCCGAAAAAGGTCAGCAATACCGCGGCCGCTGCGGCCAGCAGGGTCTTACCCTTCAGGCTTTTCATCCGATTCCTCCACGATTATCCTGTATCCTCGGCCTCTGAGGGCCGTTATGGTAGGAGCCGAGTCTCCTCCGGCCTGAGCCAGTTTCTTCCTCAGCCTTGATATGTGGACGTCTACGGTCCTGGTGTCGCCCCCGTAGACCCCCCATATCAAAGAGAGAAGTCTCTCCCTCGGGACAACCTGTCCCGGCCTCTCAGCCAGGGTTCGGAGCAGCCTGTATTCGGTCAGGCTCAGGTTGATCTCCTCTCCCTTGAACTTGGCTATCTGGCCCTCCAGGTCTATCTCCAGGTCGCCTACCGATACGGTCGGTTTGGTCTGGACGAGCTGGGTGCGTCTTATCAGGGATTTCACCCGGGCCATCAGTTCCACCAGGGAGAAGGGCTTCCGGATGTAGTCGTCGGCGCCCAGTTCTAGCCCCTGTACCAGATCCCGCTCGTCTCTTCTGGCCGTCATCATTATTATGGGAAGAGCCCGACTCTCCGGAGAGGATCTTATCCGTCGACAGACCTCCCAGCCGTCCATGCCGGGGAGCATCAGGTCCAGAAGAACCAGATCGGGCAGCACGGGATACAGCATGTCCAGGGCGTCGTCTCCGTTGTCGGCGGTCATGACGTCGAAGCCGTGTCTCTTCAGAGCCTGAGACACGACGTCCACTATGGAGGATTCATCCTCCACCAATAAAATTCTCTTGCCCTGTAAGCTCACGGGCCGATCCCTCCTCCGATTATCGCAGTGTTTCCCCGTCTTCGTCTACGATCTCGCTTCCCGGTTTGGGACGTCTGTAGCGGCTTGATCTCACGGTATCGCCGGTGCAGATGTAGACCACCCTCTCGGCTATGTTGGTAACCCTGTCTCCCGCTCTCTCTAGGGTCCTGGCCACGGTCAACAGCTGGGAGGCCTGTTCTATCCGTTCCGGACGGGCCATCATGAGGAAGAGCAGCTCCCTGAGTATCTGACTCTCCAGATCGTCCATGTCGTCGTCCATGGGGAAGATCGCTTTGGCCTTCTCTACGTCGCACCGGTCGAAGGCCTCCATACACTGGTCCAGCATCCGAGAGAACAGTTGGGACATCCTGGGTATATCTATGAGAGGCTTTATGGGAAGCTGATTCGATAGTTCCAAGGCTACCCTGGCCACGTTGTCGCCGTAGTCGCCTATCCTCTCCATGTCTACCGCCATGTGCATTATGGACAGCACCGTCCTTAGATCCTCTCCCATGGGTTGGAAGCGGGCCAGGAACTGGAGACATCTCTGGTCTATGGATCTGGTCAGGTCGTCCATCTCGTCGTCTTTTCGGACGACCTCCAACGCCGCGTCCCGATCCCTTTCCTTGAGGGCCCACACGGCCCTGTTGAGCGATTCCCTCGCAAGGGCCGCCAGGTATAGGGTCTCCCTCTTGAGGTTCCCGAGCTCCTCCTCTATGTGGCTTCTAGAGTCTATGTTCATCATATCAGATAGCCTCCCCGACGGATCTAGCCGAACCGTCCAGTTATGTAATCGCCGGTTTTCCTGTCCTCCGGCGAGGTGAAGATCTTCTCCGTAGGGCCGTATTCCACCAGGTCGCCCATCAGGAAGAAGGCCGTGTCGTCCGATATTCTGGCCGCTTGCTGCATGTTGTGGGTTACTATTACCACGGTGTATCTTTCCCTGAGCTGTCGGCAGAGTTCCTCTATGCGGGCCGTAGCCATAGGGTCCAGGGCCGAGGTCGGCTCGTCCATAAGGACCACCTCCGGCTCGGTGGCTATGGTTCTGGCTATGCATAACCTTTGCTGCTGTCCTCCGGACAGGCCGTTGGCCGGGGAGTGGAGCTTCTCCTTCACCTCGTCCCACAGGGCCGCCCCTCTCAGGCTCGACTCCACTATGCCGTCCAGGCGGTCCCGGTCCTTTATGCCGTGGATCCTGGGACCGAAGGCGATGTTGTCGTATATGGACATGGGAAATGGGTTGGGTTTCTGAAAGACCATTCCCACTTTTTTCCGTAGCTCTATAACGTCCGTTCCCTGCGAGTAGATGTCCTCTCCGTCGACCAGCACGGTTCCCTTGATCGATGCGCTGGGGATGAAGTCGTTCATCCTGTTAAGGCACCGCAGGAAGGTGCTCTTTCCGCATCCCGAGGGGCCTATGAAGGCGGTCACGGAGTTTGCGTTTATGGACATGGATATATCCTTCAACGTGTGAGCCGTTCCGTAGTGCAGGTTCAGATTTTTTATCTCTATCGCGGTATCCCTTCCGGTCATTGCCTTCACCTCTGAGTTATCGTCTGTTCCGGCGTAGCCGGGCCCTGAGAATTATCCCCAGGGAGCTTACTCCCATGACCAGGAGAATCAGCACCAGCACGGTGCCGTACTGTATGGGCCTGGTCTGCTCTATGTGGGTCCCGGCGGTTGCAAGGACCATTATGTGATAGGGGAGCGCCATTACCTCGTCGAAGAGGCTCGTAGCCACCTTTGGGGTGAAGAACGCCGCTCCGGTGAAGATTATCGGTGCCGTCTCCCCCGCCACCCTTCCTACGCTGAGTATCGCTCCGGTCAATATGGTGGGAAGGGCCGCCGGGAGCACCACCTTCCGAACTGTCTGCCATTTATTGGCGCCAAGGGCGTAAGAGGCCAGTCTGAAGTCCTGAGGCACAGCCAGGAGAGCGGTCTCCGACGCCGTTACTATGAGGGGTAACGACAGACAGGCCAGTGTAAGCCCCGCCGATAGGAGGGACGATCCGAAGTTCAGAAAAACCACGAACAGAGAGAGGCCGAACAGACCGTATACCACCGAGGGCACCCCGGCCAGGCATCGAACGCAGAGCCTGAGCGCCGTGGTGAACGGCCCCTCCGTGGCGTATTCGGCGAAGAAGATCCCGGTGGCGACTCCGACGGGAATGGCGAAGACCATGGAGACGATCACCAGTTGGAGCGTTCCTATTATGGGGGTGCTTATGCCGCCCTTGGTCATGTTGTCCCTGGGAGGTCTGGTGACGAACTCCCAGCTCATGGATTCCGCCCCGTTGGCCATCAGGTAGGCCAGTATGGACAGCAGCCCCAGCACCAGAAGGGCCGCCGAGGTCCAGAGCAGTATGGATGCTCCTCTGTCCACCAGTTTTCTGCTCATGCCATCCAGCGCTCCTTTCCCTTTTTCTCTATCCACATGGAGATCAGGTTGATCCCAAGGGTCATGGTCAATAGCAGAAGTCCGGCGAAGAACAGGGCGTGGTAATGGGCGGAACCTACCGGGGTCTCTCCCATCTCCGCCGCTATGGCCGAGGTCAGAGGCCTTACCGGATCGAATATCGATATGGGAACCAATGCGGCCCCCCCTGCCGCCATCAGCACCACCATGGTCTCTCCCAGACCTCTCATTATCCCGAGCAGCGATGCACTGAGAAGCCCCGGAAGGGCGGCGGGCAGGACTACCTTTCGGATTGTCTCCCATCTGGTGGCTCCCAGGGCGTAGCAGGCGTCTCGCAGCTCTCTAGGCACCGCCTGAAGGCTTTCCTCCGCCAGTGAGGCCACTATGGGAACTATCATGGCTCCCATGAGCAGAGATGCGTTGAACAGATTCAGTCCCGAGAGGAGGTCGAATCTCTCTTGAAGCCATGGGGCCAGTACCACCATGCCCAGGAATCCCAGGACTATGGACGGCAGGAAGCCCAGAAGCTCCAGTGCCGGTTTGAGTATTTCCCTGAACCAGGACGGAGCCACCTCGGACAGGAATATGGCTATGAGGAAACTGAAGGGGACTGCCATGACGGCGGACAGCAGCGTCACGGTCATGGATCCTACGATCAGAGGCGCCATCCCCAGAGCCGGAGGTTCCTCTGTGGGGTACCAATCGAAGCCCAGCAGGAGTTCCTTGAGGGAGACCTCTCTCAATGTGGGTATTCCTTCCTGAAGGAGGAAGTAGATCAGGAAGACCATTATGAAAAGGCTTACGCTAGCCGTAAGGGTGATCAGCCACCCTGGAATTCTTTCGTCCATCGACAAAACCTCTCGTGTTCTGGAATAGACTCCAGCCCGCCGCCATCTCGGGCGGCGGGCTGAAGTTCCCGGTATCCTAGTGTTCTATGAATCCGTATCAGCGAAGGGGGATGTAGCCGGTGTTGCCTACGATCTCCTGTCCGGCGTCGCTGAGGACGAAGTTGATGAATTTGAGGGTGTCGCCGGTGGGCCATCCCTTGGTGAACATGTAGAGGTAGCGGGAGACGGGGTAATCTCCGTCCAGGACGGACTTGACCGTTCCCTCGACCCCTCCGACGGTCAGGGCGTTGACCGACTTGTCCAGGTATCCGAGGCCGATGTAGCCTATGGCCAGTTTATTCTTTGCGACGGTCTGAACCATGGCTCCGTTGGAGGCCACCACAAGGGCTCTCTGGGTCACCCTGTCTTTGTTCATGATCTTGCTTTCCCAGACCTCGTAGGTGCCCGAGCTGGTGTCACGTCCCACAACTGCGATCCTGGCGTCGGATCCTCCGACTTCCTTCCAGTTGGTTATCTCGCCTTTATAGATCTTCTTGAGCTGCTCGATGGAGAGGTCTTTGATCTGGTTGGAAGGGTGCACCACCGGTATCAGAGCGTCCATGGCTACTGCGAAGGGTACGGGGTAGGTGCCGTTTTCCACCGCTGCCTTGACCTCTTTGTTCTTGATGAATCGAGATGCGTTGGCCACGTCGGTGGTTCCGTCGATTATTGCCTTGATGCCGTTTCCGCTTCCTCCGCCGGACACGGTTATTGCCACGTCCGAATTGCTCTCCATGAACTTCTCCGCCGCGGATTGAGCTATGGGAAGGACGGTGGTGGAGCCCTTGATTACCAGGTCGCCGGCGAAAGCCGATCCGACCAGAGACAGAGTTGCCGCCAGTGCCAGTGCGATAGCCGATTTTTTCATCTTATAGAGATCCTCCTTGGATGATCTAGCGAGGGTACCTTCCCCTCGGACTGTGACGTCAGTATAGGACGGTTGTGTAACGGACTTATGTAGCGGAGGTAACTATAAGGTAAAAGAGGTATTCCCCGGCGGGGCGAAGATACGGACTTGAACGGCATGAACTTACGGAAGAGTTTCGTTGTTTCTTTGGGTATCTAGGCCCTTTTGCATCGTGCTTATTACCCCTATAATCAAATGTAAAGTTATAAAAGAGGAGGTCGACCCCTTGGCCGAGGACATGCATTCTTCGCTGCTTCTTCAGTCCCCCATACCGATATTGGTCCTGTCCAGAGAGCTGAAGGTCGTCCTGGCGAATCGGGCCTTTCTGGACATGTCCGGCTACGACGAATCGGAAGTGCTGGGCATTGTGCCTCCCTATCCCTGGTGGGGTCACGGAGAAGATGATTTTCCTGTGTTGACATTAGAGGATCAGAAGACCCTTTACATGAAAGGTGTCTCCCGGCTGGAGAGACGATATTTGGGAAAAGGCGGCTCGTCCATATGGGTCGAGCTCAGCGTTACCCCCATAACCGGAATCGACGGCATAAAATCCTATCTGTTGTCCATGGTGGATGTCACTGGAAGAAGGGGCTCCGAGGGCAGGGACGGAGATGACCCCAGGCTGGAGGCCCTTGAGAGAGCCTACGCCGCACTTCAACAGGAGTTGGCGGAACGGGCCGAGTGGGAGGAACGACTGGAGCTGGAGGTCGCCAGGAGGACCGAGGAGCTGGAGAAGAGCAAGAGTTTCTGGGAGGCCCTGTTTCAGGAGTCGCCGGAAGGGATCGCCTTTTTGGACAACAGGGACAGAATAATCCAGGTCAACGGATCCTTCTGTCGTATGTTTCTGTGCGAAGCCGATTCGGTGCGGGGTACGTCCATAAACGACATAGTCGGAAAGGCCCCGGGAATACAGATAGACGCCGAGAGGATGACCAGGAAGCTCTTCAGTGGGGAAGCTTTCGTGTACGATACATACCGCACCAGGACCGACGGTACCGTGATGCCTGTGTCTATCCATGCCTCTCCCTTTCTTTTCGGGGATAAAACCTTCGCTTACTGTGGTTACAGAGATATAACGGAGAGAAAACGGGACGAGAAAAGGCTGAGGTATCACTCTACCCTCCAGAATCTGCTCTCCAGGGTGTCCTATCGTTTCGTCTTTCCCTCGAACGACATAGACGGTTCCCTGAAGCAGGCTCTGGAGGATTTCGGGTCCTTTTTCAGGGCATCCCACTGCAACCTAATACAGTTCGATCCCGACGGAGATATGGTGAGGTCCATATGGTGGCACGAGGGACCTCTGAACCCCGATCTGGGCGATATCGTAGAGAACGTTTCTTCGAGGGATATCCCCTGGCTCTGGCATCGCCTCCAGGTGGACGACATCGTGATGATCGGAAACGAAGACGCCATCCCCGCCAGGGCCTGTATGGAGCGGAGGCTGTTCGAGCTATTGGGCGGAGGCGAGGCCTACGTTTATCCCCTTTTTATCCGTGGTGAGCTAAGCGGAATGATTTCTCTTATCCGATCCGAAAGGGACGATTCCGGTTCGGACAAAACCACCGACTTCTACGTTTTTAGCAGCATAATATCCGCCGCTCTGGAGCGTCACGAAGGGGAACGGTCCATAAAGGCCAACTACGAAGTGCTCCATCGGACCTTCGAGAGCAGCATAAAGACCATGGGGGATATGTTGGCCGTCAGGGACCCCTACACGGCTCGGCATCAGAGAAACGTGGCGGTGCTGTCCGACATGATCTCCGAAAGGCTGGGAATTGACGAAGAGAGCAGGAAGGGGTTGAGGATAGCGGCCTTGGTTCACGATCTTGGAAAAATAAGGGTTCCGGCGGAGATCCTGAACAAGCCGGGAGAGCTTTCCGAGCTGGAGTTCGAGATAATAAAGGAACATCCCCAGCTGGGCGAGGAGATCCTCTCTAACATCGAGTTCCCCTGGCCTGTGGCTACGATAGTTTCGCAGCATCACGAGAGGCTAGATGGTTCCGGATATCCCAGACATCTCGGTGGTGGCGAGATACTTTTCGAAGCCCGGATACTCGCCGTCGCCGACGTGGTGGAGGCCATGACATCCCATCGTCCCTATCGGGCCGGATTGGGGCTGTCGGCGGCTCTGGACGAGATAAGGCGGGGTCGCGGATTTCTCTACGACCCCGACGCGGTTGGGGCCTGTCTGGACGTTCTCGAGGGAAGAACCGACCTGGACGATCTCTTCGCGGATCAGATCTGATCCGTTCGGGACTGGACGAAGGCCCCTGTGAGGGCGGTCAGAGGAGCCACCGTGACCAGGCCGAAACTTCCCACCATCGTGTGGAGTATCTCCGCCGCTACGTAGTTGACGTTCAGTATGTTGGACATGGGTATTCCCTGGGCCATGAATACCATCATCATCGTCAGGTATCCCCCCGAGTAGGCCAGCAGCAGGGTGGTGGTCATGGTCCCTATAACGGCTCTTCCCACCTTGAGTCCCGACTTGAACAGCTTCCATCGGTCTATATCGGGCCTGTGCTCCTTAACCTCCGCCACGGCGGCGGATATATCCATCGCCAGGTCCATGACGGCGCCCGATGAGGCCAGGAAGATCCCGGCCAGAAATATCCTCGTCAGATCCAGATGGGGATAGCCGGAATAAAGCAGCATCTCCGAGAAGGGCCTCACAGCCCCGTGGATCCCGAAGGGTCCGGAAAAGACTTCCGCCAGTATACAGGTGAGCCCCAGTCCCGTCATGGCGCCGATCCAGGCAGTGGCCCCTCTGCGGCCGAAGCCGGCCACCAGAAATACTATGGCGAATGTCAGTGCCGATACCACCCCGAAGGCCACGAACACCGGGTCCCACCCCTTGAGGAACAGGGGGATCATGACCTTCCAGATCATGAGGGCCGAAAAGAGGAAGGACACCATGGCCTTCACCCCGGTGAAACCTCCCACCACCGCCAGAGTGGCCGCGAATAGCAGCAGCAGCAGCGCCTCCACTCCCAGCCTGTATTTCCCCGAAGCGTGTACGCCTACGATCTCGTCGTCGACGGTCGTGATGTCCAGGAGTACCCTGTCTTCCGTAGCGTAGAAGCTGTCCAGCTCGAGCTTGCCGCTCAGTACGTTGCTTCCCTCCACGGTCCGGTCCTCGAAGGGGCCTTCCTCTATCCTCACTGTCAATCCCTGGTCTCCGGTCTTGATTATGCCGCACTGAACCACCGTGGAGTTATCAACGGCGATAACCCTGCCCTTGTAGTGTCCCACGTTTCCGTCCAGCTTGTCCTCGAAGCCGGTGGGCATAGTCCAGAGAGCCGCACATATAAGCGATATCATTGCGGTGAAGGCCAGATCTTTCGTCGACGTGCCGTCCAGAAACCACCGGTAGAAATGTCTCAGCATGTTGTTCGCTCCTCTCGTGTTTTCTCCATATTAAAGGGAGGGACGAGCCCGTCCAGGCTCGTCCCTCCTCGTTCAGGGGGGAAGAAAAGGGGCTTAGAGCCCCATGGCGGATGTCATCTTGCGGAATACGTCGGTGTTGTCGTAGTAGCCGTTGAAGGTCTCCTGTCCGACTCCGACGGCACTTACCGGAACCGGTACGCCTGTGTGGGCGTAGCTGGTCCAGGCCAGACCGGCCCTGCGGTTGAGAAGATGGGTCAGGGCTATGGAGAAGGGCTCGTAGCCTCCGTAGAGGAGATAGGTCTCCTGGTCCTCGGACCTTTCCTTGGATCCCTTCATGCTCTCTGCGAAGGCCTGCTTGAGGGATGCCAGTTCCGAGCCGGTTACGGCGTCCTGTCCCTTCAGGCTGAGGCCGAAGGCCTTTTCCACCTGGGGGAAGAAGTCCTCCAGAGATCCCTTGCCTTCGGTGGATTTTCTATAGTCGACCAGGACGAGGTCGAACGCCTCGTAGGACATCTTCTGTCCGTCCAGCTTGCCGAAGAAGGTGTCGTACTTGGTTCCTGCGAAGCCTATGGTGAGACCTCCGGTCTCGTGGTCTCCGGTCACCACCACCAGGGTGTCCTCGGGGTGATCGTTGTAGAAATCGAGGGCTACCTTGACCGCTTCGTCGAAGGCTATGGTGTCACCTATGGAGGAGACCGCGTCGTTGGCGTGGCAGGCCCAGTCTATCTTGCCGCCCTCGACCATCATGAAGAAGCCCTCGGGGTTGTCCAGGAGCTCTATACCCTTGGCGGTGAAGTCGGCCAGGGAGATGGACCGGTCCGTCTCGTCTACGGCGTAGGGCATGGCCTTGCCGGACCACAACACGGGGTTGATCGCCACGATCTTGCCATCCTCTTTGGAAAGTTTCCGGAAATCCTCGATCGTCTCGGTTATCCTGTAGCCCGCCTTATCTATGATTCCCATGACGTCGGGCTGGTCTCCCTTGGGGCCCTTGGGTTTCTTGAAACCGCCTCCGGCGAAGTACTCGAAGCCGCTTTCTGGAAGCTGACAGGCCAGTTCGTAGTAGTCGTTGCGGGACTCGTTGTGTGAGTAGAAACAGGCGGGGGTGGCGTGTTCTATGGACACGGACGACACGATTCCGACCTTCATACCCCTTTTATGGGCCATCTCGGCGATGGTCTCGTGGGACTCCGTGCCGGTGGGGTTCATGGCTATGACCCCCGACTTGGTCTTGTTCCCCGTGGCCAGGGCCGTCCCGGCCGCCGCCGAGTCGGTTATGATCGAGTTGGTCGAGTAGGTGGTGCAGAAACCCTGGGCTGGAAGGGTGCTCATGGCCAGCTTGACTATCCCCGGTCTGGCGTCTTTGCCA
Organism: Dethiosulfovibrio peptidovorans DSM 11002; assembly: GCF_000172975.1. Classification (NCBI taxonomy): domain Bacteria; kingdom Thermotogati; phylum Synergistota; class Synergistia; order Synergistales; family Dethiosulfovibrionaceae; genus Dethiosulfovibrio; species Dethiosulfovibrio peptidovorans. The sequence continues at coordinate 746,663 of NZ_ABTR02000001.1, read as the reverse complement.
GCCATGGAGGCCAGGTATATCTCCGCCGCGTTTCTCTGGGGCATGGCCATGCCGTCGCCTATCATCAAAAAGACGTACTTTGCCCTATCGGCCCAGGCTCCTCCCGCCAGGACCGTCACCATGACCGTCGCAAGGACGAACTTAGCTAAAAAGCGTCTCCCTCTCATAAATATCACCGCGAATCACCTCTGAAAAAGAATGGGAACGGCCTCCTAGGAGGTCGTCCCCATTCTGTTCTCTCGACGTAACGATAGAGTTCCCTCAGCGTAACGATTTCATTCCATATGCCGCAAGGCAGCTCAGAGCGGCTATGAGAACTATGGCGGCCCCGGCGGTGACGTCGAACCGCACGGACAACCAGAGCCCGGCCATGCAGAAGGTCCCCGCCGCCAGGGTGGATCGGACCATCATCGACGCCAGTGACCGGGAGCCCTTCTCGGTCAGAGCGGAGGGTATGGTGAAAAGGGCTATAACCAGTATCAGACCGACCACCCTTATAACCGCCACCACCGCCAGGGAGGTCAGGACCGTCAGGATCCAGTCCAGCCTGCCGACCGGGATGCCTCTGGTGGCGGCGTAGGTCTCGTCGAAGAGAAAGGCCTCGATGGAGGAATAGCGAAAGATCGTCAGTCCGATAGACGCCAGGGCCAGGCAGGCCATTACAGCCAGGTCCGAGGAGGACACGGTCAATATGCTGCCGAAGAGGTAGCTGGTCAGCTCGGTTCCGTATCCCGGGGTCAGGTCGGTGAAGATTATTCCCACCGCCATCCCCACCGCCCAGAGGATCCCCATGATCGAGTCGGATCTGTCCGGGGCCTTCCTGTTCAAATAGGTTGCGATTCCGGCCAGTATCAGGGCGGCACCGTAGACCCCCGCCCTTGGGGGCCATCCCACGAACCACGCCAGGCCGAGTCCGCCGTAGGCGCCGTGGGCCACCCCTCCGGTGGTCATTACCGAACGCCTTATGACTGTGATAGGTCCCAGTATTCCCGATATAAGGCTGGCCAGTACCGCCGCCGCCAGGGCGTTTCTCATAAACTCGTATTGCAGAAGATCAACCATGGCGATGCTCTTCCAGCACTCTGTGGGGAAGGCCGTGCCCTATTATCTCCACCGGACAGGAACCGCTGGCCTTGGAGAATAGCTTCTCGGTCAACTCCCCTCCGTCGTGGTAATAGACGCTTCGGTCCACGCAGGCCACTGCGGAGGCGCAGGCGGGGATTATCGAGTAGTCGTGGCTTACCACTACGACCGTTCGTCCCTCTGCCACGTCGTTGAGGCTGTCGAAGACGGATTTTCTGGCGTCGGGATCGACGCTGGCAAGAGGTTCGTCCAAAAGCAGCAGTTTGGGCTCGCTGGCCAGTGCTCTGGCTATGAGGGTTCTCTGTCTCTGCCCCTGGGACAGGGACCCGACCGGCCTGTCCGAAAGGGGCTTCAGGTCCATGGCATCCATGGCCCGATCGACCGAGTCGTTTCCTCCGGATCGGGCTCCCAGTCTGCCCATGGAGACCACCCTTCTTACCGTCACAGGCATGGAAAGGCTCTTCTCCACGTCCTGAGGGACGTAGCCCACCTCGGAGGTCTTGCCCGGAGGTTTGCCCAATACGTTGATTCTACCCTCCGACGGGGAGAGAAGCCCGAGCATAAGCCGGAGGAGGGTGGACTTGCCTCCTCCGTTGGGGCCGATCACCACCAGGAACTCCCCGGTGGGTACGGAGAAGGAGACTCGATCGAAGATCGGGGCTCCCTCGTATCCGAACGATACTTGGTCGAATTCTACGGAGTTCACCGCAGGGCCTTCCTGAGGGCCTTGGCGGTCTTGCGGAGGTTGAAGTCCCAGTCCTCCGCAAGGGGATCCAGAGGGACCACCTCCCCTTCGAGCGTCTTTGCCAGAGTCTTAGCCGCGGCGGTGGAGAACTGCGGCTGTACGAATATCGTATCTATCCCCTCGTTCTTCGCCAGCTCTACCAGTTGTCCCAATTCCGCTGGTTTTGGCTCCTTGCCCTCCAGCTCCACCGCCCTCTGCCTAAGTCCGTAGGCTCTGGCGAAGTAACCCCAGGACGGGTGGAACACCATGAAGGACCTGCCCTTCAAGGGGGCGAGCTCCTGGGCCAGGCGGCGGTCCAGATCCGCCAGCTCTGTGGCGAACTTTATGTAGTTGCTCATGTAGACGTCGCTTCGAGGGGGGTCTGCCTCGGCCATAGCCATGGCGATAGACCTGACCTGGAGCATGACCTCCGGCGGGGAGAGCCATATGTGGGGGTCCAGGGCTCCGTGGCCGTGATTGTCGTGGTGATCGGCTCCCTCTATGGGGTAGAGCTTGATCCCCTGGTAGGTGGGGACCTCCTCGAGATTCGGTAGGGCTGCCAGCAGCCTGTCTTTCTGGGCTCTCTCGAAGGGAACACCGATCGTGAACCAGAGTGAACAGCTGGACAGCTCGGCCATCTGAGAGGGCTTGGGCTCGTAGGTGGCAGGGCTTGCCCCTTTGGGAACCACGGTGGTCACGTCCACATAGCTTTCCCCTATCTTCTCGACGAAGAATTTCTGAGGCAGAATGCTTACCGCCACGTGAAGAGTAGGACTTGCCAAGGCCGCTCCGGCGGTCAGACATAGTGCCGCCGTCAGGGGCCATAGAAAAAATTTTCTCATAGGTTGTATCTCTCCTTTCCCGATGGTGCAGCCTTTAAGTATAAGAAGGTGCTAACTTTTTTGCAAGCCCTTTCCGAACCAGCGGCGTTCCAGTTCGTCTCGCTTTTCCTTTACCACTTTGGCTATAAGGTCGAACAGGTCCGAGGAGGTCGTCAGAGGCATGACCACCCCGTAGTTTTCCCGGTCCATCTGGGATCCCACCATGACGAGAGATGGGTCGTTAGAGCCGTACTGGAGGAAGACCGGCGTCTCAACTATGGCGCCGTCGGCCTCGCCTTTTTTCACCGCCTGGAAGATGTCGTCCCAATTGTCCTTCTCGACGATTCTGCCGTCGGGGAATAGTTCCCGGGCCAGGTCGGATCCGGTGAGTCCTCCGTGAACCGCCAGGGTCTTTCCCCTGAGGTCTCTCAGATGGGTCAGTCCTCTGTCCGAGGTGGATACGGCGCACTGGCCGCTGGCGAAGGAAAGGGGCGAGAACAGGACCTTTTCGCCTCTTTTTACCGTCTTGGTCACGGCGGACGCCATGATGTGGACGTCCTTTCCCCAGAGGCCTTGGTTCAGTATTCCCGACCTGGTTCCGGGCTCGCCGTTTCCCTGGGGAACCGGCACTATCTCCAGTGGTACACCTATCTTTTCCGCTATTGCGCGGGACAGATCGACGTCGAATCCCTTAGGGCTGCCGTGCAGGTCGAAGTGGAACAGGCCGTAGTCGGTGTCCAGCATGGCCACCTTGAGCCTGCCGTCGTCCAATATCGATCTCACCGAAGGATATCCATCTAGGGGGAGTTCCTCTCTCTCCAGGTCTCGGGCGATGGGGCTCAGTTCCGTGGTCCTCTTCTCCAGGCACCTCATTATGACCCGTTGTTCTCCTATGGCGGCGGCGAGAGACTCCACCCTGACCGATTCCTGGGTCACCACCGATGCGGTTTCCTGGAGGGACGCCACGAAGGTCTCCACTCCTTCGGCCTGGTCGTTCACGTTGGAGGATGCGGTCTCCAGGCTGTTTTGCACCTTGACCAGATCGTCCAGCATGGACTCCAGGTTGAGTCTGCTCTCTCTGGCCTGTCTGCCCGCCTCCGAGACGGACCGATCCGCCTCGGAGATTCTCTCCTGCCCCCTTTGGGCCAGTTCCTCTATGGAGTGGGCCAGATCTCCGATTTGCTTGGCAGCCAGGGAGGATTCCTCCGCCAGCTTTCTAACTTCCTCGGCCACGACGGCGAAGCCTCTTCCGTGTTCTCCAGCCCTGGCGGCCTCTATTGCGGCGTTGAGGGCCAACAGGTTGGTCTGAGTTGCGACCCCTGCTATGACGTTTACGAAACGGCCTATGTCTCCGCTGACGGAGACCATCTTCTCTATGGCCTCTCCCAGTGCCCTGGCGGTCGTCTCGACCCTTTCGTTGGCCTCCTCCGTGTCGACGGCGAGATCTCTGTTCTTCTCCGCCTTCTCTCTTACGGAGGCGCCTCCTTGGGCTATCTCTTTCAGTATCTCGGCGGAACCGTGGTGCAGTTCGCCTATTTTCGTTACCTCTTCGCTAAGTCGTCCCGTTATGCGGTCCAGGTCGCAGAGGGACTCGGCTATTCCGTCGGCGTGTTCTCCCACTTTGTCCATAGAATCGCTGCCGTCGGAGACCAGGGCCTCCAGGTCCTCCGAGAGGCCCTGAGCTCTTATGGAGAGGGACAGTTTCTTGACGGATCGGTCGTCTTCGGCGGGTCTGTGGGGCGTCTCGATCGATGGGCGCCTTGCTTCCGATTTTCCGAAGAGACTTAGCGGTATGAGTCCTCCTCTTTTCATCGTTCTTCCTCCTTCAGGTATTCCTCTATGATAGCCTCATTTCTAGCCTGCTGATGGGCGTCGAAATCCCTGTGTTCGTTGTTGTATGGCAGGGATATCAGAGGCGACGAGAATAGGAAGTCCGCCGAGGCCATGTTGCAGGCCATGGGGATGTTGTATAAGGTCGCTATGCGCAGCAGTGCCTTTATGTCCGAATCGTGGGCCTGTGTGTTGAGCGGATCCCACAGAAAAACGATGGCGTCCAGTCTCTCGCAGGCTATTCTGGCTCCGAGCTGCTGATCTCCTCCGAGAGGTCCCGATTTCAGCTTGTCTATCGGAAGACCCAGCGCTGCCTCCAGAAGGGCTCCGGTCGTTCCGGTGGAGCATAGCCGATGAGCCGCCAGCTGCTCCCTGTGTCTTTTAGCCCATCGTATCAGGTCCTTCTTCCTGCTGTCGTGGGCCACCAGGGCGATTTTCTTGACTGCTTCCAAGGGTATCCCCTCCTATATAGGTGGTATTCCATCGATATTGTACCTCCATGAGGTTATAATCGTGAAGATTGGTGCTTAAATCGGGAGGTGTTTTTTTCATGGAACGAGAGGTGTCTGTATCGGTCCCATTCGAGGTAGCTATGATTCCAGTGGCGACCTCCGTGGTGGAGAGGTCCTCCGAGGCCTTCGGCCTGGACCGTAGAGGACAGCTGGGACTCGCCCTGGCGGCGGAGGAAATTCTGGCATTTGCCGGTTCCTCCGGAGGGGGAGGAACCATGGATGTGGTCTGTTCCGACAGGGGAGTCTCCATAAGGGTGGAATGCAGGGTCCCTCGGGAAAGGCTTCCCCTGGAGGCCTTCAACATGACCTCTAGAGCGGACGACCCGGACAGGATGGGGCTGGTCCTGGCGGCGAGATCGGCTCACAGGATGGGAGTCGCCCTGGAGAAGGGGGATCTGGCGGTCATATCCTTCGAGAGGGATCGGGAGTACAGGGAGATCTCGGCGGAGCCCCTCTATCCAGATAAAGACGAGCCGATGGATGTAGGGATCCCCAGGCTGGACGAATGGCCTCATCTGGCGACCCAGGTGGAGGAGCGTTACGGTTGCGGCGGAGATCTCAAAAAGGCGGGACGTATGGACCGCTCCCTGGAGCTGGGCCTTATAGGGGCTCTGGTGGCCCGCTCTCCTAGGGGACGGCTGGGAGGGCTCGTCCTATGGAGGCCCATGGGGAGGGTCATAGAGCTTAGAGGGCCGTTTTGTTTCTCGCCGGTGGGCAGAGATCTGGTCGAGGAGGCTTTGAAGGTCTTGGGCAAGAGCGACGCCATGGGTATTGTGGTTGATCGACCTGTTGCCGATGTGCCCGAGGGATATTTCGAGCCTCTGTCCTCGTCGGAAGGTGTCCTTTTTCGACAGCTCAGGGAGGACAACGGCGCCCTGATCTGGGTTCCGAACGACCTTCGTCCTTTCGTTGAGGAAGGGGTGGACCGTCTGGAGCTTCCGAGGGATATCCGTTCGGCGGAGCGACGAGAAGATTTGGACGAAAAGTCCCTCTTGGCCGTCTCCACCGAGGTGGACGGCTCGGCGGTGATAGAGCCTCTTTTGGCCGGTAACGACGTTGGTAAAAACCTCCTGGCCCATCTCGACGTTCTGATCGAGAGGGGCGTTCGGTCCGTATCTTTCCACCTGGATCTGGGATGGCCCGACTTCGCCTATATGGCTCAAGATGCCCTTGAAGCCGGTTTCGTTCCCAAGGTTCTTATACCTTGGGGAGGCAAGGGGGATCTGTTGGTGATGGAGGTACGGAAGTGAGGATCCCTTTCCCTCCTTTGGATCGGCTAGTGCCGGATCACGTCAGGGGATTCGAGGCCTATATACCCAGTCGCCCCGACGACGTCCTATGTCGTCTGTATCGTTGCGAAAGACTCTACAGGCTAAACAACAACGAAAATCCACTGGGGCCTCCCGAGGCGGCGAGGAAAGTATTGGATAATTGGCCCCCTTCGGAGGCCTCGGTCTATCCCAGCGGAGATGCCTATCACCTCCGCTGCCGTCTGGGAGAGAGGCTAGGTCTGGATCCGGATTGTTTCATAGTGGGCAACGGCGCCAACGAGGTGATAGCCTTCGTCATCAAGGCCTTCTGTAAGGAGGGAGACAACATCGTCACAGCCGACAGGACCTTCGCCGTTTACGAGTGGGTGGCCCAGTTCTCCGGCTTCGAGGCGAGGGTGCTTCCGCTGAAGGACGATCGTTTCGACGGCGAGGCCATGCTTGCTGCGATGGACGAGAGGACCAAGGTTCTCTTTCTGTGCAATCCCAACAACCCCACCGGGACCTACTGGTCCGAGGACGAGCTCAGGTCTTTTCTGGACAGTGTGAACGGCCGGTGCATAGTCGTGGTGGACGAGGCCTATATGGAGTTCGTAGAGGCATCCGACTTTCCCCGGACCGTATCCATGCTGGACGATTACCCCAACCTGGTGGTGTTTCGTACCTTCTCCAAGATGTACGGTCTGGCCGGACTCCGAATCGGCTATCTGTTCGGCGACAGGAGGGTGGTGGACGATATCCGGAGGACCTGCGTAGTCTACTCGGTGAATGGTCCGGCCCAGGTGGCGGCGATGGCTGCTCTGTCCGACGACGGACCCCATATAAAGGGTACCAGAAAGATGTGTCGTAAGGCCCGGGAATATCTACTGGAGGAACTGGCCGGCATGGGGCTACCACACACTGTGAGGGAGGGTAACTTCGCCGTTGTGTCCCTTCCCATGAGCGATACCCTGGCGTACAGAAAACTTATGCGGAGGGGTATAATGATACGTTCCATGACGGGCTTTCGGGCCCCTAATCAGATAAGGGTAACCCTTTCGACTTTGTCGGTGATGGAGGAGTTTGTGAAGGCTTTAAGGGGGATAATAACTTGACGAGGAGGTGTATGGCTTGTCGGATAGATTGGAGATAAGCATAAGACGATTGGAAAAGAGCTCGGCCGAAGAGGTTCCGAAGCTCTACAGGGCCATATACGGCGACGATTTTCCAGCATCGGTGGTCTACGATCCCGAGGCGGTTTTCAAGGCCGACAGGGATGGCGATCAGGTTACCTTGCTGGCCTTTTCCGGAGATCGGGTGATTGGACAGGCTGTTGCGTCCCGGTCCGCATGGAATCCCGGCCTCTACGAGCTCATGGGACTCATGGTTCTGCCCGAGTTCAGGTCCTCTCCTGCGGCTTCTATGCTGGCGAAGGCTATCTCCGACGAGGTGTTGCCCTCACTGGAATGGGAGGCTCGTTACACCGAGAGCACGACGGCCCATGACCGTTCCCAGAGGATCGACCTTCGAATGGGGCACCAACACTGCGCTTTGGCTCTGAACCTCCTTCCAGGAAGGGCTTACGGTCACGACGAGCTGTTCTCCGTGTCCGGACGGGTCAGCTGTATAATGAGCTTTATGGAAAAACCGGGGATCCCTCCTGTCGAATCGGTTTTGCCCATCAGATATGCCTCGGCTATCGAGGCATTGGCCGAGGGGTTTCCCAGGATGTTCCGACGGGACAACTGTTTCCCTAAAGGGGAAGCCTGCCTCAAGTCTGCTGTTTTTCCTGTGGCCGGAGTGGCTTACATCACCGTGACCGATTTGGGCGAAAAACTGGTCGACACGATGGAGGAATCTCTGGAGGAGATGGGAGATCTGGACGTGATTATGTTGGAGATGCCTCTACTTCCGGGTATCGACCGATCGGTGGAGGTCGTTCGTGAGATGGGATTTCGCCTGGGGGGCTATCTTCCACGGTGGTTCCAGGGGTCGGACGGTATTCTGCTTCAGAGAACCGGCGAGCCTACGTGGGAGGAGATAAAGGTGCTTCCACCGAGAGGCACGATGTTGATGGATCTGGTCAGATCCGACCGGGAGGGATCGCTTTGATAGGCACTCTCTGTTCCGCCGGGGCGATGGTCACGGTCACGGCGGAGATACTTTCCCGATATTCCTACAAACACCGTTACGGTATACCCTACAGACCCAGGATCTACGGCGACTACAGATACAGGGAGTTCGTCGTGAAGGACGACGGACCTCTGGACAGCAGGCTTCTCAGGGGGTATCGTTCACGATGCGTCTCCATTAACCGTTGGGGGCTGAGAGGGCCCGAACCCCTCGAGGGCAGAAAAAGGCTGGTCGTCATAGGCGAATCGGAGATCTTCGGTGTGAAGCTCTCTCGAGAGGACATGGTCTGGCGCAGGGTGCTGCAGGACTCGTTGGACCGGAGTCGCCCGGGACGGTGGGAGGTCATAAACGGCGGCCATCCCGGCTACTCGTCGGAGCAGCATCGGCTTCTGTGGGATGGCGAGCTGATGGAATCTATTCGACCGGACGTGGTGTTGCTGCGTTTCGGAGGAAACGACCTATCCATGGCCTACGCCATGGGGCGGAGGTGGAACAGGGAAAGTCGCTGGCCTATAAAATTTCTATGGGGCATGAACTCCGCCCAGTCGCCTCTTCAGATTGCCATGATGCACAGCTGTCTATATTATCAGGGGAAGGGGCGGGATTTCTACAGGAGAGCATTCGGAGACGTGCTCAAGACCTTCCCCGAGGAGAAGCGAAACGAGGCACTGGCGGTAGTCATGGACAACCACCGAAAAATCCTGAAGATAGCCGAAGCGTCGGGGGCCAAGGTGGCGGTCCTATCCGCCGCCGGATTGGAGCAGTGTCTCAGGGACGGGGAGGACAAGGGCCCTCTCGACGCCCTCAACGAAAACTGGAGGGCCTTTTCCGAGGGGTACGGCCCCACCCTGGACATATGTCAAGACCTCCTGAGGGACGATTTTTGCTCCGACGCCGGAATTCCCTTTCTGGACCTGAGGGAGCACCTTTCCCGGAGGGAGGATGTGGGAACGCTTTATTTCGACGGGGTTCACTGGAACGACAGAGGACATACCGTCGTCGCGGAATACATGGAAAAGGCCCTGGAAGACCTAGGATGGCTCGACCTGGACCGTTGAATTAAGGAGGAAGAAAGAGATGAGCAGAGCGGATATAGAGCTTAAGGTTCGTCAGGCTGTGGCCACCGAGCTGGGTATGTCGGTGGAGGACGTCCCGTCAGACGGCGATCTGGAGACCCTCGGGGCCGATTCGATGAACGTGGTGGACATAGTGATGGAGCTGGAGGACGCCTACGGCCTCGAGGTTCCCGAGGAGGCCATGGAGGCGGTCAAGCTTGTATCGGACCTAACCAACTACGTGGCGGCCCGGGTTTCGTGATATGAGAGGCCCCTTGGTCGCCGGGATCTCGGTGCCCAGGATCGAGGGAATGGCCAAGATCCGCGGCGAGGAACGCTACGCCTCGGACATAACCGGGTCTAAAATCCTATGGGCGGTGGCCCGCCGTGCCGGAACTCCCTCGGGGATTCTACGATCTCTGGGGGACGAGCCGGCCTCAATGGACGGGGTCGTAGCCGTCTGTAAGGCTGATTCGATAGAGGGAGAGAACCTCCTGGGGATACTGGAGCTGGATCAGCCGGTCCTGGTCCCTCTGGGAGGGAGGATAAGATATCGCGGAGACCCTGTGGCCGTGGTCGTTGCTGACACTAGAGAAAGGGCCGAGGCGGCCGCCAGGGCTTTGACCGTGGAGATCGACCCCCTTCCGGCGGTCTTCGATCCCCTGGAGGCCCTGTCTCCGGAGGCTCCCGTTCTCTATCCTGGCAGAGAGGGCGGCAATCTCCTGGCGTCGGGATGGGTCAGAAGAGGAGACGTCCGGTCGGTGTTGGAGGACTGCGATCTGATGGAGTACGATGTCTTTCGTTTCCCCATGCAGGAGCACGCCTATCTGGAGACCGAGTCTGGAGTGGCACTTTATGACGGAGAGGTTCTGGAGATGGAGGTATCCACTCAGAATCCCTGGAGGGATAGGGACGAATTGTCGAGGGCGCTCGGTCTTCCCCGGGAGAGGATAAGGGTCAAGGCTCCCTGTCTGGGAGGAGGCTTCGGCGGGAAGGACGGAGTGGTGATTCAGGGACTTCTCGGTGCCGCCGCCATGACCTGCCCGGGGCGGGCGGTTAAGATGGTCTTCTCTCGAGAGGAGAGCTTTCTCTGCTCCCCCAAAAGGCATTCTTCCGTGACCGAAATGACCTTGGGGTGTTCCTCCGACGGAACCCTCAGGGCCATAAAGTGTCGCTTCACCCTGGACTCGGGGGCTTACTCATCCATGTCCGTCCCCGTGCTCACCAACGGTCTGGATCATTGCTGCGGGGGCTACCGGTTCGAGGCGGTAGAACTGGAGGGGCGGGCGGTCTACACCAACAACCCCTTCGGGGGAGCCTTTCGAGCCTTCGGTGCCCCTCAGGTGATGGGAGCCCTGGAACAGCTGGTGGACCGCCTTGCCAAGAGACTCGGAGCGGATCCCCTGGCGTTTCGCAAAAAGAACGGACTTGTACGAGGCGATATGAATGGTTCAGGAGTGGTCCTTACCTCTACGGTAGGAGCCGTCCCCTGTCTGGATCGAGCTCTGGAACAGGAAATTTGGAGATCCAGACAGGAATGGCGAAACTCCGCCCCGGAGGGCAAGGCCCGTTCCACCGGAGCTGCTCTGATATGTCACGGTCAGGGCTTCGGCCCTGGCATACCGGATTTCGCCAATGCCAGAATAGAGCTGACCGAGGAGGGGCGCTTCAGGCTCTACTCTGGAATACCCGACATGGGGCAGGGCAACGGTTCCACCTACGTACACCTTGCGGGAGAGTCTCTGTGTCAGGAGCGGGATAGATTCGATCTCGTCCAGCCCGACACGGACAGGAGCCTCCGCTCCGGTCCTGCTGCTGCCAGCCGCACCACCTATATATACGGCAGGGCCCTCCTCGCCGCGGTGGACGAGCTGAAGAGGCGCATGTACGTAAAGGCCGGAATGGTCCTAGGAGCGAGGGAGGACGATCTTGCCCTCCTCCCCGGCAAGGTAAGATGTATTTCTTCCGGAAGGGAACTGCCCCTGAAGGGTCTCGCCGGTTTCATGGAGCCTCCGGAAAGATGCTCCGTGGCGGGGAGCTTGGCTCCCGTTTCCTTTCCTGGGCCGGAGACGGACTATGGTCCGAAGAGCTCCGGTTTTCCTCACTGTATCTTCTCCTGGGCGGTGCACATCGCCAGAGTCGAGGTGGATCTCTTAACCGGCCAGGTGTCGGTTCCCCGTTATCTGGCGATCACCGAGGCGGGGCGGGTGGTGGACCCTCAGATGTACCGTCAGCAGATAGAGGGCGGCGTAGCCCAGGGACTGGGATACGCCCTTTTCGAGGATTTCTCCGTCAAGAACGGCGAGGTTGCTTCGAAAGACCTCTCCACCTACATAGTACCCACCTCCATGGACCTTCCCGAGGTGGAATGTCTGGCTGTGGAGCTGGACGAACCTTCCGGCCCGAAGGGATTGAAGGGGTTGGGAGAGCTCCCCCTGATAGGGCCTCTCCCTGCGGTGGCGAACGGTCTGGCCCATATATGCGGCCCTCTGACAGTCTCTCCCTTCACCGCCGAGAGGGTGTTTTTCTCTTTGTCCGGAGGTACGATAGATGAAGATAGAGTTTAAGCTGAACGGAGAGCCCCTCTCCATGGATCTGTCCGGGGACGAAAGAGTTCTGGAGATCCTGAGGGAGAGGGTGGGTATCTCATCCTGTCGGGAGGGATGCGGTACAGGAGAGTGCGGAACCTGCACCGTGCTGGTCGACGGGGAGAGCCGTCTGTCCTGTCTCATGGTCTCCGCTCAGCTGGACGGGAAAACCGTCACCACCGTGGAGGGGGTAAGGGACCTCCCCAGGTGGGCGCCCCTTTTCGAGTCCTTCGATCGCCTGGGAGCGGTCCAGTGCGGCTACTGCACTCCCGGCATGGTGCTGGCCGCCGTCGACCTTCTGACCAGGAATCCCGATCCCTCCAGGGACGAGGTCAGAATCGCCCTGAGCGGCAACATCTGCCGTTGCACCGGCTACAGGGCCATAGTCGACGCCGTCATGGAGGGGGCCGAGATTATGAGGGAGCTCCCTTCGTGACGGTATACAGCCCGATCACCGTCGGAGAGGCCCTGGAATGCCTGTCCGACGGGGCTGTCCCCATGGCGGGAGGCACGGATCTTTCGTTAAGGCTCCGATCCTCGGAAAAACGTCCCGATCTTGTCCTGCTCGACCGGATAGAGAGCATGAAATGGATCTCTCTAGGGGGAAACTATCTGGCTTTAGGGGCCTGCGCCACCTGGCAGAGGGTGATAGACAGTCCCCTCATAGACGATGAGGTGCCCCTGTTGGCCATGGCCGCCTCCTCCGTGGGAGGTCCGGCCCTGCGCCATATGGGGACGGTAGGGGGGAATATATGTACGGGCTCCCCCGGGGCGGACGGTCTCTGTTCCCTCTGGGCCCTGGGAGCTGAGGTGTGTATAAGGTCGGTTGACTCGGCCAGGTCCTTGCCTATAGACGATTTCATACTGGGACCGGGAAAGACCGCCCTGAAACCGGGAGAGCTTCTGACGGAGATACTGGTCCCTCTGAGGCCCGGCTGGCGTCCTTTTTTCCGAAAAGACGGTCTGCGCAGGGCCATGGCTATCTCGGTGGGTTCCTGTGCGGCAATTTGGAGGCCTTCGGAGGATGGAGGATCGGTGGAGGATATTCGGATGGCCCTGGGCTCCATGGGGCCGGTTCCGGTCAGGTCGCTTAGGACTGAGGCGGCCATGGCAGGAGCTAGCCTTTCCGATGAGGGGCCTTTTCGGTCTGCAGGAGATATTCTGAGCTCCGAGGTAGAACCTGTAGATGACATCCGGGCGTCCAGGGCCTATCGGGTGGAGTTGGCGAGGAATTATCCTATGATCTTCAGGTCGTCCGCCGTCGTGGTCGACGTATAATCCTCGTCGGGAGGGATTTCATATGATTTTGAATTTTTCGGTTGACCGAGGCTCCTTGGTGGAGGCTGTCTGGGACGAGATAACAGAGGGGGTTACCCTGACCGACAGTTCTGGGACCATACTGGCGGTCAACAGGGCCTTCTCCGCTATAACCGGCTATGAGGCATCCGAGGCGATGGGCCGAAACCCCAGGATATTGAAGTCCCAGCATCACGACGATTTTTTCTACAGGAACATGTGGCTGTCCATAAAGGGCGAAGGCCGATGGGAGGGGGAGATCTGGAACCGCCGCAAGGACGGAGAGATCTATCCCGAGTGGCTTTCCATAAAGAGACTTCCCGGCTCGGACGGCTCGATATATTACATGGCGGTCTTCTCCGATCTGTCCAGGATGAAGTCGATGAAAGAGGGCAAGTCCTTTCACGGCGCTAAGGACGCCCTGACCGGCCTGTCCGATCGTTTCGTCCTTATGGAACGGCTCTCGGCGTCGTTGGCCCGGGGGGAGAGGCAGAGCGAATCGGTTGGGCTGATAGTGCTGAACCTGAACCGCTTCAAAGACGTCAACGACGGTTTCGGCTATCTGGTGGGCGACAAAGTCCTGAGACATATAGGCGATCGTTTCCGGTCTATCGTGAAGGACCACGAGATGGTGGCTCGGGTCGGCAGCGATGAGTTCGCCTTCGTTATCCCTCAGAACGGAAAATCCGACAGGATACGAACGGTCCTACGCTCGATCTGCGAGGTGTTCAGCAGCCCCATCTCCATCTCCGAGGCGGAGCTCAACATATCGGTCAGCGTGGGGGTCAGCGTGTTCCCCGACGATGCTGCCAACGGAGACGAGATGATACGAAACGCCGGACTGGCCATGCACAGGGTAAAGAGGGAGGCCTTACTTGGAGGCTATGCTCTGTACAACGACGAGATGGACCGCGATGCCCGTCGCCGGGTCGCACTAGAGCAGGAGATGAGGCTCGCCATGGAGCGAGGCGAGTTCTTTTTGCAATATCAGCCTCAGGTCCTCATGGGAGGATCGGAGATCGTGGGGGTGGAGGCCCTGGTGAGGTGGCGGAAGCCGGACGGAGAGGTGGTCTCTCCCGGAGAGTTCATCCCACTGGCGGAGGAGACGGGAATAATGATTCCTCTGGGGAGATGGATACTGGAGGAGGCCTGTCGTCAGGGGGTTCTCTGGAATAGAGCGGGATTTGAGTTGAAGATGTCGGTGAACGTGTCGCCGGTGCAGATATACGGAGACGATCTCTACGAAACTGTGGCCTCCGCTCTAGAGGAGACGGGGTTCCCGGCGGAACGGCTTACCCTGGAGATAACGGAGAACACCTTTCGGGACGAGAAGGGGCTGTTGCTCGAACTGTTCGACAGGATAAAGGCTTTGGGGGTCAAGGTAGCTATAGACGATTTCGGAACGGGTTATGCCTCCTTCGACTTTATAAGGAACTTTCCCTTCTACGGCATAAAAATAGACCGCTCCTTCGTGCTGGATCTGGAGCGGTCTCCCAGAAGCGCCGCAGTGGCGAACTCGGTGATAGCGATGGCCCGTAACATGGCTAGGGCGGTCGTGGTAGAGGGGGTCGAGACGAAAAGTCAGCTTTTCCACATAGGAGGAGAGAAGGCCGACCTCATAATTCAGGGTTTCGTCTACAGCCGACCTCTAAACCCGGAGAAGCTGCCGGATTTTGTAGAATCCCTCAGGCCTCCTGTCTCCTGAGCTTTTTCGACAGGCTGGCCAAATCCAGCTCGGTGAGAAGGATGGAGAAGAATATCAGGCCGCAGCCCAGGGCGAGTCGGGACGTGAGGGGCTCGTCGAGAAAGACGATACCGACCGTCATGGCGAAGACCGACTCCATTATGAGCAGTATGCTGGCGTGGGTGGGCGACGTCAGCTGCTGCGATTTTATCTGTAGGGCGTAGGGGATCAAGGTGCACCCCACGACGAGATAGGCCATCCAGCCCACCACCGCCATCGATCTGACCTGGGGCATCGGCTCCCATATAAGGGCTCCTACGACGCAGGCCACGGCGCTCAAGGCGGTCTCCACCATGGTGAGGGTGAGGGCGTCGCTTTCCTGGGCCATCCGGTCTATCACCACCAGCTGAATCGCGAAGGCCAGGGCGCAGCCCAGGGTTAGAAGTTCCCCGAAGCCTATGCCCATATTGACCCCGTCCAGGGTTATGGCCCCCATCCCTAAGAGGCATATACCCGAGGCAACGAAGGCCTTGAATCCCGGGCTTCTTCTGTCGGCAGCCCAGGTTATGAAAGGGACTATCACGACGTAGCAGGCCGTTATAAAGGCCGACTTGCCTGTCGTGGTATATTGAAGCCCTATGGTCTGGAGAGCCATGGCCACCAGCAGCAGAGAGCCTATTATCCCTCCGACCTTGATATCCCTGGCGGTGAGTTTTTTCAGCCTCTTAGGAGACAGCCCCGCTATTAGCAGGAAGCTGAAGGTGAACCTGAAGGCCAGAAGCCAAAGAGGGCCCATGTATTTCATTACCTCTTTGGTGGCGGCGAAGGAAACCCCCCAAAGCAGTGCACAGGTTAGAATGCCCAGATCCCCTAGGGCCATCTTCTTTTTGTCGTATATTCTCTCTGCCATATCCAGTCGGCGCGAACGCCGTTCCCCCCCTTTCCATAGCTGAACGGATACATCAAGTCAGGACACTGTATCATAAAATGACGAACTTTTGGACCTCCTCTATGGTAAGATCGTCTTAATAGTACGATGGTCGATATACGGATTCATATTCCTGGGAGGTCAGAAAATGAAGAGAATGTTGTGGGCAGGTAAAAAGATCGCCTTGGCGGTGGTTATCCTGGTGGTGGTGGGATACGGAGGCATGGAGTTTGTGCGTTCCCGTCTCGGCGAGAAGGCCCCGGAGCCGGAGATAGTCCGTCCGATCCGTACCGAGATACTGGCTCCGGAGGGCAAGGCCTTTCAGGGAATCTATCAGGGAACGGTACAGGCCTCCCAGAAGGTGGACCTTTCCTTTCGGGTATCGGGCCCCCTGGTGGAGTTTCCGATGAACAAGGGACAGGCGGTCAAGAATGGCGACCTTCTAGCCCGTATAGACCCCAGGGATTTCAAGACCAAACTGGACAGTGCCGAGAGCCAGCTCAGGCAGTTACAGGCGAAGCTGGCGGAGATGAAATCCGGAGCCAGGGCGGAGGACCTGGCAGCGGCTCAGGCGTCGGTAAGCGCCGCCCAGGCCCAGTATGCCGAGGCCGAGTCGAACTACAAGAGATTCAAGTCTCTTTACGATCAGGGAGCGGTCTCCCAGGTGCAGTACGAGCAATATAAGACCGCCTACGATGTCGCCCGTTCGTCCCTCCGGTCCGCCCAGGAGTCCCTTAAGAAGGCCCGCTCCGGAGCCAGAAAGGAAGAGCTCCAGCAACAGGAGGCGGCCATTCAGGCCCAGGAGTCGGCGGTCGAAGCCGCCCGCTCCGCCCTGTCCGACACGGAGCTTAGAGCCCCCTTCGACGGGGTCGTGGCGGATACCTTCGTCGACAACCACCAGTTCGTCCAGGCGAAGCAGACTATACTGAGCCTTCAGAACCTCAAGAACATAGAGATGGTGGTCCACGTGCCCGACGGAGACGTGGTCAGGATAAGGGAAAAACAGATCGGAGAGGTGATGCTCTCCGCCACTCTGGACGCCATGCCAGGACGGGTGTTCCCGGTTACCTTCAAGGAGTTCTCCACCCAGGCGGATCCCTCGACTCAGACCTACCAGGCGACGGTCACCATGCCCTACCCGGAAAACGTGACCATACTTCCAGGGATGGCCGTTACGTTGAGGGCCAGCGGAGTTCTTGAAGGTCAGGACTCGAAGCTTAAGTCTCTTTTCTCCGTTCCAGTGGACGCAGTCTTCGCCGATCAGTCCGGCAATAGCTACATATGGCTCTACGAGGACGGTACCGTTCGCAAGGTCCAGGTGAAGACCGGCCCCTACATGGACGACAGACTCTCCGTAACAGGGGATCTCGAGACCGGAGACGTGGTCGTGACGGCCGGGGTCCATTTTCTGAGAGAAGGTCAGAAGGTCCGCCTGATGACCGCCGAATAGGTGGATGCCATGAACATAGCCGAACTGTGCATAAAGAAAAAAGTTATCGTCCTGTACATGGTGGTGGTCGTAGCCATAGCGGGATTGATCTCCTACTCCAAACTCGGCAAGCTGGAGGACCCGGATTTCACCATAAAGACCGCCGTGGTGACCACCGTATATCCCGGTGCGACCTCCCAGGAGGTGGAGCAGGAGGTAACCGACAGGGTCGAGGAGGCCATACAGAAGATGGGCGAGGTCAAGATGGTTCGCTCTCTCTCGAAGGCCAACCTCTCCATAGTGTACGTGGATATAAGGGACGAATACACCGAGGGGGACCTCCCTCAGATCTGGGATGTGTTGAGGCGGAAGGTCAACGACGTCCAGGCGAACCTTCCTCCGGGCGTTCAAAAATCCATCGTGAACGACGATTACGGCGACGTCTACGGACAGTTCTACGCCCTGGTAGGAGATGGATATTCCTACAGGGAGCTCAAGGATTACGCCGATAAGCTTAAAAAAGAGCTCCTCCTGGTGGACGGAGTCGGAAGTGTCTCCATAATAGGGGATCAGCCCGAGGGCATATACGTGGAGATATCCCGTTCCAAGATGTCGGCCTTGGGAGTCTCGCCTCAGGACATATACGGTGCGTTGAATCAGCAGAACACCCTCTCTCCTATGGCCCAGGTTACCGTGGGAAACGAATACATAAGGATCGATCCCACCGGAGCGGTCAAGTCGGAGGAGGATATCGGAGATGTAATGATAGGCGGCGGGTCCGGAGGGGTGATCCGCCTCAAGGACGTGGCGGTGGTGGAGAGGAAGTACGTCGATCCTCCCCAGAAGATCATGCGCTACGACGGTCACCCCGCTTTGGGCATAGGTATCTCTACGGTTAAGGGCGGCAACGTGGTCGATATGGGTTTGGCTGTGGACGCCAGGCTCAGGGAGTTGGTGGAGATCACACCGGTGGGGATGGAGCTGGAGCCCATATATCTTCAGGCCAGCGAGGTCACCACGGCGGTGAACGGATTCGTGCTGAACCTGATAGAGTCTCTGGTTATAGTGGTCGGGGTTCTGGTGGTGTTCATGGGCATGAGGAGCGGCCTCCTCATAGGGGGGATACTGCTTTTGACCATAGCGGCCACCTTCGCCACCATGCTCTACATGGGTATAACCCTCCAGAGCGTCTCTCTGGCCTCTCTAATAATAGCCCTGGGGATGCTGGTGGACAACGCCATAGTCGTAACTGAGGGGGTCCTAATAGGGGTTCAGAAAGGCCAGGGCGGCCCTGCCGCGGCGGCCAAGACCGTGGCGGGAAATATCTGGCCCCTTCTGGGAGCCACCGTCATAGCCATAATGGCCTTTTCCGCCATAGGCCTTTCGCCGGACAGCACAGGAGAGTTCTGTCGCAGCCTATTCCAGGTGGTGGGGATATCGCTGCTCTGGAGCTGGGTGCTCGGCATAACAGTAACCCCTCTGATAGCGGTCATGGTGCTAAAGGATCCCGAGGGCGAGCCGGACGATCCCTACAAGGGCAAGTTCTTCAGGGTCTACAGGGGGTTTCTCTTCTCCGCCCTTAAAAACGGAAGGATATTCGCCGTTGTGATGGTGGTCCTCTTCGCCCTGGCGCTTTTCGGATTCCGTTTCGTCGATAAATCCTTCATGCCTCAGGACGCGTCTCCACGTTTCACCGTGGATCTCTGGCGTGCCGAGGGGTCCGATATATACGAGACCTCCGAGAACATAGCAAAGCTTGAGGCCTATCTTTTGAGTCGACCGGACGTGGAGTCGGTGGCCACCACCGTCGGAGGGGGAACCCTCAGGTTTACCCTGACCTACACGGCGGAAGATCCCGACTCGGCCTACGGCCAGGCGGTGGTCAACCTGAAGGGATCGGACACCCTCTTCGACGCCATGGAGGGGGCGGAGGATTTCGTGAGCAAAAACCTTCCCGGGGCTGTGGCCCAGTCCAGGCAGTTCAGCAAGGGCGGCGGCTCGGAGGCTAAGATACAGGTCCGTTTTCAGGGATCGAACCCGGCTGTGTTGCGCTCCTTGGCGGAGCAGGCCGAGGCGGTCATTGCGGCCGATCCTAAAGCGGGTTTCGTCAGGCAGGACTGGCGTCAGTTGGCCAAGGTCATCAGGCCCAAGGTCATGACCAACCAGATGAGGAATATGGGGCTCTCCCGTCCGCAGATAAACGAGGCCCTCATGAACAGCTATCAGGGAGACCCGGTCGGGGTCTATCGGGAGGATAACAGGCTTCTGACCATATACTCCCGGCTTCCCGAGAGGGAGAGGGACGGAGTAGAGGGGCTGAAGCTGGTACAGATATGGAGTCCCCTTACAGGAAAGATGGTTCCTCTTGGATCCCTGGTGTCGGGGGTTGAGACCGTCTTTGAAAATCCCATCGTTCGACGGAGGGACAGAGAGAGGACCTTGACCGTGAAGGCCGACCCGATCATAGGGGCCAACAGCAACGCCCTCTTCGAGAGGATCCGATCCGGCGTGGAGGCCATAGAGCTGCCTTTAGGCTATTCGATGGAGTGGGGAGGCGAGTTCGAGAGCAGCAGCGACGCCCAGAAGGGCATCAAGCGGATGTTGCCTCTCAGCCTGGTGGTCATGCTCTCGATCATAGTCATGCTCTTCAACTCGATAAAACAGTCCGCCATCATCGTGGCCTGTCTTCCCCTCTGCATAATAGGGGTTACGGTAGGGTTGCTGCTTTTCGGCAAGTCGTTCAGTTTCATGGCTCTGTTGGGGGTCTTAAGCCTGATCGGAATGCTGATAAAGAACGCCATAGTGTTGATAGATCAGGTCAACATAAACCTTGAGGACGGAATGATCCCCTTCGACGCTGTGATGGACTCCGGCGTCAGTCGTCTAAGGCCGGTCATGATGGCGGCTGGCACGACCATACTGGGCATGATTCCCTTGATCAGAGACGTGCTGTTCGGTCCCATGGCGGTGACCATAATGTGCGGTCTTGGCTTCGCCACGGTTCTTACCCTTCTGTTCGTGCCGGTGCTGTTCGTGCTGTTCTATGGGATAGACGTGCCTGAGGGGGACCGGTAAAAACTTTTAGTTAGACGATTTATTTTGATATTCTTAATCCCATGAATTTTCTGCTTTTCGTTTCGCGGGATTTTCATGGGATTTTTTATGGAATCCTGCTCCCGTCTATGCTATTATTGAAATGTGTTCGAAGTTTTCAATCGTTTCAGTCGTCTGTGATTCTAGGAGAACGGGTATAAGGAGAGAGAAGAAGGGATGTGTTGTGAGGATGAGTAGAGGTTTTATGAAGAGGTGGGCGGTTTTTCTGGTCCTGATAGTGGGATCGGCCTTCCTGCTGGGAGGTTGCGGAAGCAGCGGTGATGATCCCGGACCGACTCCTGCACCTACTACGTCGGGGGTCGTGTCTATCTCCGGTCAGGTTGCAAACTCGGTTCCGACGGAGATTTCAGTCGCTGCGACCGAGAGACTCAGTGCCATGAAGGTGTCTCGTCTCAAGAGTGGATCTGGGCTTGCCGGAGTCGACATATCGGCAAAGATGGAAGGCTGGGAGCTTAAAAAGACCTCCTCCGATAAGTCCGGTTTTTACGCTTTCGACGTGCCGGTTCCGTCCGAGGGAGGACGACTGGTCCTTACCTTCTCCAAAGACGGCAGTATCACCTATCAGAAGGCGATAACTGTCAAGCCGGAAGAGAGCCATTCCGTCCACGCTACCCTTCTACCGGTGGCGGTGGATAAAGAGGTGAAATCAGGCGATATCGTATCCGACGATAACGGGCGTATCGAGATAGAGGCTCCGAGGGACGGCAATCTGACCTTGTTCGTTGGAGATCCCACCAGTGCCGACGGGGCCGCGGTTTTCCCCGGCGACTACATGGCGGCTACCAGTGCCGACGACGTTCCTCTTGTCAGCATGGCTTTCTTCGAGGCTACCTTGACCGACCCGAGCGGGGATAAGATCGAGAGGTTCGACCCCGTAGAGGTCTCCATGCTCTTGCCCGAAGACTATCGAAACGGTACGTTGAAGGACCCCCAAGGAAAGACCTACGTGGCCTCCGGCGACAGCAGGCTTATTGCCAGTCCCGATGAGTTCACCTGCAGGATAGAGTGGTGGTCCTACGACGACGACGGGGCTATGTGGGTTCAGGAAGATGCCATGACTCCCGGATCTCCTTCGGATCCCATGAAAAAGGCCTGGATAACTTCCGGAGATGGAGGCAAGCTTTACGTCAACGCCAAGGTCAACCATTTCAGTTGGTGGAACGCAGACTACCCCCAGGAATTCTCCTATTTCTGCGTCAAGGTGGTCGACGGAGACGGCGAGCCCATGGAAAACGTGGCTGTCTACTCCTCCGGCGTGACATACAAAAACACCTCTCAGCCCAAGAAGACGGACAAGGACGGTTGGGCCAGAGGAATCGTGGTGAAGAAGTCGACCTCCAAGGCCGATCGGGAGAGAGCCCAGGTATACGCTCTCGCTGGTAACGTCAAATTCTTCTACGACGTTAAATCCGATGGGGAGGGCGTTGTTGCTTCCGACGATATCTACACTCCTTACGATGAAAACGAGTGTGGAAGAACCGACGGAAGACCCTCTATCGAGCTGGACGAGGTCATAAGGATAAGCTTCGAAGGGGTCGTAACGGGAACCGTCACCAACGATTCGGGCAAGGCTCTGTCTGGAGTCAAGGTCTATTCCAGCGTTGGCGGAGTGGCCGAGACCGATTCCTCCGGAAGCTACAGCTTGAACGTGCCTGTAGGCGCCGAGGTGACGGTTTACATAGCCGGTGTCGAGGGAAAGACCGCTACTGTAAGCGATAAGGACACCCCGAAGGTTCTGGATTTCACCGTGGCGAACCAGCCTCCGGTCATAACCAAACTGAGCAGAACTCCCGAGGGCAACGTAGCCGCGGGGTCGTCGACCACCTTCACCGGAGAGGCTATGGATCCGGAGGGCGGCACCGTGACCTACGGTTGGACCGCCTCCGAGGGGTCCTTTTCCGGAGCTACCGGAGCTTCCACCGTTTGGACCGCTCCTGCCGGTTCGGGCAACGCTCAGATAACCTTTACCGCCACCGATAGCGACGAAAAGACCAGCGCTATGACCGTTCCCGTCTCTTGGGGGAGCCTTCCTTCTCCCGGACGGTTGGTGGTGAACCTCAAGGACGACGACGGAGATCCCGTAGTTGGTGCCTGGGTGGTGCTTCATAAGGACGATGGATCGGTCGAGGAATACAGGAAGACCGATGCGAGAGGTAAGGCGAACTTCGGGGATATAGGGAGAAAGACCGCCACAATCTCCTATGCTTACGAGTCGGATCGCGAGACCGTTACGGATTACGGTTATCAAACGTATGTCCAAAAAGATCTCAACCGCAATATAGTGACCGCGGTAGGCGTCCCGGTCGCGGAACTGACCATAGTTACCGAGGTTCTGGGAGACGAGGTCGTAGAGGATAGGGAGGATCCCAACTATAACTTGAACATATCGGTAGACCCCTCCGATCTTTCCGACGAGACGAACGTTACCTGTCAGCCACTTGGAAATGTTTACCTAAATAATTGGACAACCAGCCAGGACAACGTTCCGGTCTATCCTGACGATCTGCAAAGTGACGGTAATCTGACCCTTCTTTCCATGGCCAAGGTTTGGGAAGACGAAACGGAGAAGATGACATCCTGGGGCGTCCTTTACGACGAGACTCCCAAGTCGGGAGATTCCTACACTCTGCCTCTGGATAAGAAACCCGTTAACCTGCCCTGGTCTTCCGAAAAGGACATAATCTCCCTTTCGGTCATGGCGGAAAGAAAAGGCGTCGAGTACGATCTGTTCAACCTTTTCCAGCACGAGTTCATGATGACTGGCTCCACGACAGAGCGCCGTGAGGTCGAGGAAAAGTCCCTCTCCGAGATCCTGGACAGGGCAGCTAAGTCCGGTACCATACAGCTTCCCGATTTCGACGGTGATGTCTTCTTCCAGGACGCATTGGCTCTCGTCAGAGACGAGACAGTAAGCACCGATATCACCTCGGTGGAGGAGAAGAAACGTCTGGGTTCGTCTCTGCCCGATAAGTTGGCCGTATCTCTGCCGGATTACTCCTTTACCAACGTCAGCGTCGACAGTTCGGGAATCAATCCCGAATTGACCTGGACTCTCAGCACAACTCAGGACATAGACGCTATGAACGCGGGAGTAAGTGAGGAAGCCTATTCTTCTGTGACGTCCGTTGATGGGACGGTGAATACTCATACGCAGGTCAACTGGGATGTATTCTTCGAGAAGGGTAAAGGAACCCAAAGCTACACCTTCCCGTCCCTTCCCGAAGACCTGGAGGCCTGGTTCGACGATGTCGAAGGGGACCCGACTTTTACCGTTTCCGTCATAGACTACGATAACCTCACCGGGTATAGTTCTCTGATGGACCTGGTCCTCAGCGGGCAGGATCCGGAGAAGTCGGCCTTACGGATTCTGGAAGCGGACTTTCCGGGAGCTCTCTACTGGTAACTGAGATATAAGATTCCGTTTTTGATCGAGAAAGGGACAGAGGATTTCCTCTGTCCCTTTCTCTGTTAGGTATAAACACACTTTCCCGCAAGGTGGCTTTGAGTTATATTATGACTCATATCTGGCCTTCTACAGGTCGTATCGACTTTTCTAGGCTATAGGATTGGAGCGGGTGAGATGCTTGAATCTCTGATAACGTCCAAGACGCGGGTGCGTCTTCTTCTAAAGTTGTTTCTGAATCCCGGATCCTCTGGATACCTGAGGGAACTGGCCGACGAGTTCGGCGAGTCGACCAACTCGGTCAGGGTGGAGCTGAACCGTCTGGCCGAGGCGGGATTGCTCGAGTCCTCCACCGAGGGCAGGACCAAGGTCTATCGGGCCAACAGCGGACATCCGTTGTTTCCGGAGATACAGGGACTTGTCCGAAAGACCATGGGAATAGATCGTCTGGTCGAGTCGGTCGTGGCCAAACTGGGTGACGTAAAACTGGCTTTCGTCACCGGCGATTACGCCAGAGGGGTGAACTCCGGTCTTATCGACCTTGTTTTAGTCGGAGATATCGATCGAGGCTATCTCCAGAGCCTGGTATCTCGACTCGAGGGAGATCTCAAGGTAAAGATCCGATGGCTGGTGCTGAACGAGGCCGAGTTCGGTACTTTGAGGACTAATTTCGAGGGACAGGATGCCCTCGTCATATGGAAGAGAGAGGATTAGTGAGTATGGCTATGGCCGGTAAAAAAGCTTTGGTGACCGGAGGAGCGGGATTCATAGGCTCCCATCTGTGCGGTGTCTTGATAGATAGGGGATGGAACGTGTCGGTTGTGGACGATCTCTCGTCGTCCGATGGCTCCAACATAGAGGGGCTAGGCGATAGGGTCTCCCTCCACGTAGGCGATATCAGGGATCTAGATCTCATGAAGGGGCTTCTGGAGGATTCGGACGCACTGTTCAACCTAGCCGCCATGGTATCGGTTCCAAAGTCGGTACAGAAGCCCAGAGAGTGTTACGAGGTGAACGTGACCGCCTTTTCCGATATGCTCGAGCTACTGAAAGACAGGCCCGTTCCGGTGGTATACGCCAGCTCCGCCGCCATCTACGGAGAGGGGGCCGACGACGGTCCAAGACGAGAGACCGAGCTTCCTATGCCTCAATCTCCCTACGGTGCAAGCAAGGCCATGGACGAGCTGGTGGCAGCCGCGGCTTTTCGCTGTTGGGGTATCCCTTCGGTGGGGCTTCGGTTCTTCAACGTCTACGGTCCCAGACAGAATCCCGAAGGGCCCTACGCCTCTGTCATACCCCGTTTCACAACGGCTCTTCTGGACGGCCGTGCCGTGACGGTCTTCGGCGACGGAGAGCAGACCAGGGACTTCGTTCACGTTGAGGACGTCGCCAGGGTCATGGTGAAGGCCGCCGACGAGGCCCAGTCCATAGGCGGTTCGGTAATGAACGTGGGAAGCGGTCGCAGGGCCTCGGTAAACGAGGTCTACTCGCTCTTGTCCCGACTGGTTTCGGAAAAAGAGTCTCCTTCCTTCGAGCCGGAGAGGCCCGGAGACATCAGGCACAGCTTCGCAGATCTGTCTGAACTGAGGAGCCTGATGGACCTTTCGTCCTTCCGATCCCTGGAGGACGGCATAGACGACACGGTCTCCTATTATCGTCGAAGATGCGGCCTCTGATGGTGAAGGGAAGGGATAAGGTAGTCGTCCTGGCCTTCGGCACCAGGCCGGAGGCAATAAAGATGGCCCCGGTCTACAGGGCCCTTTCCGGACGAGACGGCCTGATCCCCAAGATACTGCTCACAGGGCAGCACAGGGAACAGCTTCGCCAGGCACTTGAGATCTTCGACATATCCGCCGACGCGAATTTGAACGTCATGACAGACCGCCAGAGCCTTCCGGATCTGGCGGCCAAGATTCTTCCCCAGGCCGCCGAAGCCCTGAGGGAACTTGAGGCAGATTACGTCCTGGTTCACGGAGATACCCTGACCACCTTCGCCGTGGCCTGGGCTGCCTTCTTGGAGAGGATCCCCGTGGGGCACGTCGAGGCGGGGCTTCGCTCCGGCTCAATGTCCGAGCCCTTTCCGGAGGAGGCCAACAGGGTGTTGACCGACGTCATATGCGATCTCTATTTCGCCCCTACCGAATCCTCCAGGGACAATTTGCTTCGGGAGGGCAAGAGAGAGGACCGTATAGTGGTGACCGGTCAGACCGGAGTGGACGCTATACTCTACGCCGCCCGAAAGGGGGCCCTGCCTGTAGAGATGCCCGAGTCGGGAAGGATCGTAACGGTGACCCTCCACAGGAGGGAAAACTGGCCCGTTCTGACAGGCCTGGCAGAGGCGGTGGCCTCGATAGCCAGGGAGCATCGGGATCATCTCTTCGTCTATCCGGTCCATCTCAACCCTACGGTCCGTGAGTCGGTGTGGCCGATTTTGGAGAAAGAACCCAACATCCTTCTTCTGGATCCTCTGGGATACGGGGCCATGGCGGCGTTGCTGTCCGCCAGCCGTCTCATTCTGACCGATTCGGGAGGGCTTCAGGAGGAGGGAGCCTCTCTTGGGGTTCCGGTGGCTGTCGCCAGAAACGTCACGGAGAGGCCCGAGGGTGTGGAGGCCGGCATACTGACCTTGGTCGGCAACGACCCTAAGAACCTGAAGGAGGCCGTGTCGGCTCTCCTAAACGACGATGACCGTTTGGCCCGTATGGCGTCGTCTCCCAATCCCTACGGGGACGGAAGGGCGTCGGAGAGGATAGCGAAAGCCCTCGACGATATATAGTCGAGGGCTAACGGATCGATCTGGCCGGCGTTCCCACCGCTGTGATGTTTCCTGGCAGGTCACCCAAGACGGTAGCTCCCGCTCCGACGGTGGTCCAGGCTCCGACTGTGACGCCGGGGATCGCCCGGCTTCCTATGCCCATGAAGGTCCCTTCCTCCAGGGTCACGGCCCCGGCCAGGTTGCATCCCGGTGCCACGTGGACGAAGTTCCCTATGCGGCAGTCGTGGTCCACCGTGGCTCCGGTGTTTATTATGCCGTGGCTTCCCAGAACCGAGTCCGGCTGGATCACCGCCCCGGCGAAGACTACCGTGCCAGGGCCTATCCTTGCCGAGGGATCGACGATAGCGGACGGGTGAACGGCGGAGATCCAATCCACCCCCTCTATTCTCCGGGCTATTTTTCGTCTGGTCTCGTTGATCCCCACTGCTATGATCGCCGAGGGGTTCTTTGATTTCCTGACGGCATCCATGGGACCCGCTACGGTTATTCCCGATACCTTCGATCCCCACAGTTTTTCGTCGTCGTCCAGTACGGCGACCACATAATATCCCATGGCCTTCAATGTGGCTATGACCACCTTGCCGTGTCCTCCCGCGCCGAGAACGAAAACGTCTCTCATCGGGAGCCTCCGAAAGGCGGCATGGTGGCGTGGTCTCCCGAGCTTATGCCTTCCCGGCGGAACACCGATTTCACCGTCATGACGAGTATCTTCCAGTCCAGTTTTCTGGACCAGTTGTCAACGTACCATATGTCCAGGGAGAACTTGTCCTCCCAGGACAGGGCGTTCCTTCCGTTCACCTGAGCCCAGCCTGTCACTCCCGGTCGGACCAGATGGCGTCTGGACTGTTCCGGGCTGTAGAGAGGTAGGTACTCGACCAGCAGAGGTCTGGGCCCCACCAGGCTCATATCCCCCTTCAGGACGTTGAACAGCTCGGGCAGTTCGTCCAGACTGGTGCTGCGGAGGAACCTTCCGAAGGGAGGAAGCCTCTTTTCGTCCGGCAGGAGCTCGCCGCTTTCGTCTCTGCCGTCTGTCATGGTGCGGAACTTTATCATGTGAAAGATCCTGCCGTTAAGTCCCGGTCTTCTCTGCTTGAAGAATATGGGGCGGCCCAGCTTGGTCCGAACAGCCAGGGACACGGCTGCCAGTATCGGAGACAGTGCCACGATGCCGGCCGTCGCCAGGTATATGTCGACGGCTCTCTTGATAGGATCGGTTACGGATGGATGAGGGGCTTTCACCTTTTCAGGGCCTTCCTTACCGTCTCTATGACCCTGTCCTGCTGCAGTTCCGTCATGGAGGTGCCGGAGGGGAGGCAGAGGCCGTTCTCGAAGAGTCTGTCTCCGACGCTTATCCCGTCGTCGTGGGAGGCGTAGCCACAGCCCTCGAATACCGGCTGAAGGTGCATTGGCTTCCAGACCGGTCGGCTCTCTATGTTCTCGTCTCCCAGGGCCTTCCATATGTCCATGGCGGTGGTGCCGGTCTCGTCGGGATCGACGGTTATGGAGGTGAGCCACATGGAGGATTTTCCCTTTTTGGCCTCGGGCATCAGGGCGATTCCCGGAATGTCCGAGAATGCCTTTTCGTATCTTTCGTAGACGGCCCTCTTGGCCTCGACCCTCTCGTCCAGGTGGAGCATCTGCCCTCTGCCTATGGCGGCCAGGACGTTGCTCATCCTGTAGTTGTAGCCTATCTCGCTGTGCTGATACCAGGGAGCCTTGTCCCTGGCCTGGGTGGCCCAGAAGAAGGCCTTCTCCCTGGATTCGGGGTCGTCCAGCAGGAGCATTCCTCCTCCGGAGGTGGTTATTATCTTGTTCCCGTTGTAGGAAAGCACCGAGTAGCGTCCGAATGTGCCGCACTTTCTGCCGTCGTATTCGGCTCCCAGGGCCTCCGCCGAATCCTCCAGCACCGGGATGTCGTGGCGGTCGAAGATGGGCATGAGTTCGTCCCATTTGGGGGCCTGGCCGTACAGTTCCGCCACTATGGCCGCCTTGGGCTTTATTCCCTTGGACGACAGGTCGTCTATGGCGCGCTCCAGGGCCCGAGGCGACATGTTCCAGGTGTCCTCGTCGGAGTCGACGAAGTAGGGCTTGGCTCCCATGAAAGTCACAGGGCTGACCGACGCTATGAAGGTCAGACTGGAGCACAGCACCACGTCTCCGGTCTCTACACCTAGAAGCCGCAGCCCCAGATGGAGCGCCGCCGTGCCCGAGCTGAGTGCCAGGGCCTGAGGCCTTCCTATGTAATCGGACGTCTCCCTCTCGAATGCGTCCACCTGAGGCCCCAGAGGGGCTATCCAGCCAGACTCGAAGGCTTCGTGGACGAAACGAAGCTCGTCTCCGCTCATGTGGGGCGGTGACAGTATTATTCGTTCCCGTTGCGTAGTCAAAAGGTCACCCTCTTCATTTTTGATTTAGACCGGTTTCGATCGATATTCTATCACGCTTTTACGTCCAGATGGCCGTGGACGATTATAGGCTTGCTGGCATGCGGCGCCTTTTCCGGTTCCCGTTCCTCCGGCTCGTCCTTCTCCTCTTTTTCCTCGTCTTTTTCCCTATCCTGTTCCTGTCGGAGCTCTTCCTCCAGGGCCTCTTCCCAGTCTTTGTTGCTACCCTTTCCGTCTTTTCCTCTTCTCTCCACTCTCTTCAGTTTGGCAGGGGCTATGGATTTTACCGGTCTTATGCTCTCGATCCTCTCGGTCATCGGATTTCCCTCCTCCAGTAAGTGGCTTCTCTTTATTTTTCGTACTCCTCGGAGAGGTTCTGTAGTTGAATATTTAAACTATAAACGAGCTGATCGGTGTACTTTATTTTTTGACGACTTGTAAATCGAACGAAGGTTTTCTAAATCAAAGTTGATGGAAACTGTATTGGTTTATTTCGGTTTATTGTAAGTTTTTGGGCGAGCCGGTCTATCTGTGAAAAAGATCTCTGGTTTAGCCTTAAAGCCTTGCTGCGAGTGTTTTTTTGTTTTTCTTCGGAGGGGTGGTTCATTTTAGGGTTTCTGAACCTATTGACATACTTGGTTTATGATATAGACTTAAGCCGTAGAGCGAGATCCCGTTTGTTTCAGTTACACTATCCAATGTAAGGAGGAATATATATGAACCCGTCTCCTTTAAAAGTCTCTTCCGAGATCGGTCGTCTCAAGACGGTACTTCTTCACAGACCGGGTAAAGAGGTGGAGAATCTCACCCCCGATCTAATGGAGCGCCTTCTCTTCGACGATATCCCCTACCTGGAGGTCGCCAGACAGGAACACGATGCCTTTGCCGAGATCCTGACGGACAACGGGGTGGAGGTCCTCTATCTGGAGAACCTGGCCGCCGAGTCCCTGACGGATGTCTTCGTTAGAGACAGTTTCGTCGACGATTTCATCTCCGAGGCGAGGATTCCCGGCCGCGGTACCAGAGAAAGCCTCAAGGATTATTTTCTTTCCTTCGATCCCAGAGATATGGTGGACCGTATGATGGCAGGAGTCCGTTGGCACGAGATGGCCGATGCCCGCAGGCTGTCTTTGGCGGATAAGCTCAGCACCGACGATCCTTTCGCGATCGACCCCCTTCCCAACCTCTACTTCACCAGGGATCCCTTCGCCACCATGGGCAGCGGGATAACCCTCAACCACATGCGCACCGACACGAGAAACAGGGAGACCCTTTTCGCCAAGTACATTTTCGAGAATCATCCTCGTTTTGCCGATTGTGAGATCCCCATATGGTTCGATCGAGACGAGCTCACCTCCTTGGAGGGAGGGGACGAGCTGATCCTCAGCCCGAAGGTGTTGGCTATAGGTATCTCCCAGAGGACCGACGCCGCTTCCGTGGAGACCCTGGCGAATAATATATTCCGGGACGGCCAGACCTTCGAGACCATACTGGCTTTCAATATCCCCAAGAAGAGGGCCTTTATGCACCTGGATACGGTCTTCACCATGGTGGACAGGGACAAGTTCACCATCCACCCCGAGATAGAGGGGCCGTTGCAGGTCTTCTCAATAAAGAAGGACGGAGACGGCCTCAAGATAGAGGAGATGACCGCCACTTTGGAGGAGATCCTCAAGAGCACCCTGAAGCTGGACGACGTAACCCTCATCCGTTGCGCCGGAGGAGACCCGGTGGACGCCCCCAGAGAGCAGTGGAACGACGGCTCCAACACCTTGGCTATAGCTCCCGGCGAGGTGGTTGTCTACTCCAGAAACTACGTCACCAACGAGCTTCTCAGGGATAACGGCATAAAGACCTACGTAATGCCGAGCTCCGAGCTCTCCAGAGGACGTGGAGGCCCGCGCTGCATGAGCATGCCCCTGGTCAGGGAAGATATCTAGTCTCGTCGACCATACCACTTTGTCCTCGTGTCGATCACTTCTCTGGCTCCGTTTTGGCCCTGACTCTGATGTATAAAGGGGTTATAAGTCCTCTGTAGTATGTTCGATTTTTCTAGTATAATCGATGACGTAATCCTTTTAAATAACGGTTTCCTCTGTGATGGCGAGGCCGTTTTCGGAGATTTTATGTATCCGTGAAGGAGGACGATCTATTGCGATGAAAAATCGAATAAGAGAGCTGCTGTTGGATATATGTTCGGTTAAGAGCGTGTCTGGCACGTCCGGCGAGTCGGAGATGGGGCGGAGAATCCATTCCATCTTAGCTAAGTTGTCCTGTTTCTCCGGCGAGAGGTCTGGGAACCTTAAAACGATAGACTGCGACGGTCGCCCCGCCGTGTTGGCCTTTATTGAGGCGTCCGGCGGATCTTCCGTCACGTTGGGGCTGACGGGGCATTTCGACGTGGTCAGTGCCTCCGTGTACGGTGAGCTTGCCGACACGGCCTTCGATCCCGAGAGGCTAACAGCCGATATCGCCATGAGGGAGCTTCCCGAGTCGGTCCGGAAGGATCTGGACGAGGGATGGCTTTTCGGGCGGGGAACCGCCGATATGAAGTGCGGCCTGGCCGTCCATATGGCGCTGATGGAAAGGTGGGATCGTGAGGGCGCCCCCTGTAACGTGCTGTTTCTGGCGGTCCCCGACGAGGAGAACCTGTCTCTCGGCATGAGAAAGGCCGTTCCCGAGGTCGCCCGTTTTCTGGAGGAAAGGGGCCTGAGCGTGTCGGCCTGGGTCAACGGAGAGCCCACAGTAGGTGCCAAGGGCTCTAGCTGGCCGGTTCACCGTGGGTCCATAGGCAAGGCCATGGGTTTCGTCCTCTCCGTGGGGGTGGGATCCCACGTGGGAGAGTTCTTCAAGGGAATAAGCGCCGTTCAGATAGCCGGTCAGATAAACTCCCATCTGGAGGGAGGCCCCGAGTCGGCTGATCGGTTGGGCGATCTGATTTTTCCTCCCGCCGCCTGTCTGGGACTGGAGGCGTTGAGGGACGGCTATTCCGTTACCCTCTACGACAGGGTGATGGCCCGTTATAACCTGCTCTACTGTTCCCGTTCTCCCGAGGAGCTTTTGAAGGTTCTCCTGAGCTCCGCCAGAGAGGGGCTGGCCAGGGCGATAGATCTGACCTCATGGTCCGCCAGAAAGCTGGGCGTAAGTCTATCTCTGCCGGAGTCGCAGGTGATGACCCTTTCCGAGCTGAGAAGGGTCGCAGGAGAGGCCGATCCCGTCGGAGAGAACGTCTCGGGCTCCCCGGTCGACATCGCCGCGGCGGAGGTACTATCTCTTCTGGACAAAAGTGGTCTGGAGGGGCCAATGGCGGTCGTGGGCTTTCTGCCTCCGCTGTACCCTCCAACCATGGAGGTCGACGACGAAGCCGAAGGGCGATTGGATCGGGCTCTGGAAGCGGTGTTCGACCTCGCCAGGGAGAGGGGCTACGAGCCCGTAAAGGAGCCGATTTTCGAGGGTATCTCCGATCTGAGCTATTTAGGTCGTGTCGTCGGGAACGGAGATATGTCCGTACTGAAGGAGAACATGGCAGGTTGGGGCGACCTCTACGACGTGCCCTTCGAGGCCATGAAGGCGGTGCAGGCCCCGGTCTGCAACCTGGGGCCCTTCGGCAAGGACGTACACAAGGCCACCGAGAGGCTGGAGCCCCGCTTTGCTTTCTCCGTTCTGCCCGATCTGGTGGAGCGGCTGGCCGTGGAGTTGGCTCGGTCTAGGGCTTGACAGGTCGTCTGGTAGATGTATAATACGGCTCAAGTTATTTTCAATATGGCTAAAGGCGATGAACCGGAAGTCCATAGGACTGAACGCGTACGACCAGAGAGAAGCCTCCGTCGGCTGGAAGGGGCTTTGGACGCTGTCTTTTGGGATAAGGCCCGGCGAGCCGGAACGGAAAGGCCTTTAGGCCGTAGTACGTTTCCCGGTTGACCTCCGTCAAAGGGTCCGAGCGGGGCGTTTACACGTCCAAGCAGGGTGGTACCGCGGGTATTCAAGGCCCGTCCCTACAGTAGGGGCGGGCCTTTTTGTTATGCTTTCGGTGGTGCTATGCTTGGGACGTAGACGTCCAAGCAGGGTGGTACCGCGTGTCTTTTACGAAGGCTCGTCCCTGAATGGGATGGGTCTTCGTTTTTTTGTTTCGATGGATTTTATCTTATCAGAGAGATGATGCGAGGTGGTGGGGGTTATGAGCGGTATGGTTTTCGACGGGTGCGACGTGACCGAGTTGGCCGAGAGGTTCGGCACGCCCCTTTACGTGATGTCCGAGACGGAGCTAAGGCGGAGGATGAGGGCGGTCAAGAGGGCCTTTTCCGAGAGGTACGAAGACGTGGAGGTCCTCTACGCAGGTAAGGCCTTTCTGCCCAGGGCCATGTGCGCCCTGGTGAAGTCCGAGGGGCTGGGGTTGGACGTGGTCTCCTCCGGCGAGATCCATACGGCGGTTAGCGTGGGTTTCCCCATGGAGCGGGCCTATTTTCACGGCAACAACAAGACCGCCGAGGACCTTACCATGGCCATGGACGTCGGAGTGGGACGTTTCGTGGTGGACAACCGGGACGAGCTGGATCTTTTGGCCAGTATGGCCGAGGAAAGGAAGACGGAGGTCTCCGTGCTGTTCCGACTGGCTCCCGGGGTCAGCGGCGATACCCATCGCTACATCCAGACGGCCCACACGGACTGCAAGTTCGGGATGCCCCTTCTGGGGGAGGGACTGAGGGACTGCGTCGATACGGCTACGAAGGCCCCCTACGTTAAGCTTCTGGGGTTCCATTTCCACGTAGGTTCCCAGCTGATGGAGAACAGGGCCTATCTGGAGGCCCTGGAGGTTCTGGGAGATCTTATGAAAACCCTCAGAGAGGAGAACGGCTTCGAGACGAAAGAGCTCAACATCGGAGGCGGCATAGGCATACCCTACGGTAAAGGACAGAGAGAGGTGGATCTGGACTTCTTTCTGGGCTGCATAGTGGAGACCGCCGAAAGGATATGTTCCGAGAGGGGGATGGCAAGGCCCAGGTTGGTGATAGAGCCGGGCAGATGGATAGCCGGTCCGTCTGGGATCACCCTGTACAGGGTCGGAACGGTCAAGGAGATACCGGGAATAAGGACCTACGTCAGCGTCGACGGGGGAATGGCGGACAACCCCAGGCCCTCCCTGTATCAGGCCGAGTATCGATGTGTTCTGGCGAACAGGTTGGACGATCCGGCCGATTCGGTGGTGACGGTGGCAGGTAGGTGCTGCGAGTCCGGCGATATCCTGATAAAGGATGCCGAGCTGCCTCTTCCCGAAAGGGGCGACGTCGTGGCGGTCTTCGACACCGGAGCCTATAACTTTTCCATGGCGAGCGGATACAACAGGCTCAGACGCCCGGCGGTGGTCCTGGTCAAAGACGGCGAGGCGCGGTGCATCGTTGAGCGTCAGTCCTTTGACGATCTGATAAAGGGCGAATCGGTTCCGGAGGATTTGCTTTGATATCTTATTTTTTCAGGAGGTTTTCGTTATGAGATCGATCTACCGTTTTTCTTCCGCCCTGGTCCTGTCTTTTGCATGGGCCCGGTGCGCTTTCGCCGCCGACGGCGTCGTTCCCGACTTCGGCGTGCTGTCCCTTCTCCCTCCCATTATAGCCATAGGGCTGTGCGTGGTTACAAAGGAGGTAATTCCCGCCCTATTCGTAGGTTCCTGGGTGGCCGGAACCATGTTGGCCGGATGGAATCCGGTGGTGGGCTTCGGCAACGCGGTCGAGTCGCTCTGGAACGGTTTGGGCGATCCCTGGGGGGCCAGGATAGTCCTTACCTGTCTCACCATGGGAGGCCTGGTCGGGGTCATGCAGGTCGGAGGAGGGGTGGACGCGGCGGTGCGCTGGCTCTCCAAGAAGATCTCCAGCAGCAGACGTGCCATGTTCTTCACCGAACTGTCCGGGTTCGTCATCTTCTTCGAGGACTACGTCAACACCGCCGTGGTGGGGACGACGATGGCCCCTGTGTCCGATCGCTACAGAGTGTCCAAGGAGAAGCTCTCCTACATAGTGGACAGCACTGCGGCTCCCATTGCCTGTATAGCCGGGATCTCCTCCTGGGTGGCCTACATGGTGGGTCAGATAGGTATGCAGTTCAACGAGCTTGGTATAGAGGCGTCGGCCTACGTGACCTATCTGAAATCCATCCCTTTCGTGATCTACAATGTGGTGGCACTGGCCTTGCTGACCTACGTGGTGCTCTCCGGCAGGGATTTCGGACCCATGCTGACGGCGGAGAGGCGGGCAAGAAAGACCGGAAAGCTTCTGAGGGAGGGCGCTCAGCCTCTGAATTCCGCCGACGCCGACCCCGACCTGTCCCCTGCGGACGAGACTCCCAGGAGGGTGATAAACTTCGTGCTTCCCCTGTTTTTCCTTATAGGGACTATCTTCTCCATGCTGGTGATCACCGGAGGATGGCCCAACGTGGGGCTGGCCGAGGCCATCGGAGAGGGCAGTAGTTCCAAGGCTCTGGTCTACGGAGCCTTCGGAGGGACCTTCATGACCATAGTTCTCTACTCTCTCCAGGGGTTGGCTCCTCTCAGCAGCATGTTCAGGGGCTTCATGAAGGGAGCCCAGTCCATCTTCGTGGGGTCACTCATACTGATCTTCGCCTGGGGAATAGGCTCGGCCATAAAGTCGGTGGGAACGGCGGGATACATAGTATCCGTGGCGGGAGATATCCTCAGCCCAGGTTGGATACCTCTACTGACCTTCTTCGTCGGTGCGGTCATCTCCTTCTGTACCGGAACCTCCTACGGAACCATGGGCATATTGATGCCTATCGTGGTGCCCCTGGTGGCGTCGGTTTCGGTCAACGGAGGGGTGGATCCCATGACTCACATGGTCCCCACCATAGGGGCGGTCTTCGCCGGGGCCGTGTGGGGCGACCACTGCAGCCCCATATCGGATACGACGATAATGTCCTCCATGTTCAGCGGGGCGGACCACATGGATCACGTCAATACCCAGGCGCCTTACGCCATATTGGCGGCGGTTGGGGCCGGTGCCGGTTATGTGGGAGTCGCCATGGGGCTGGGCGCCCCTCTGTGTCTCCTACTGGCCGTCACGGTGGCTCTGGTGTCCTTCCACGTGATATCCAGTCCCGTGGAGGATTACCGTCCGGAGCAGGCTTTCGCCCGATCGGTGTCGACCGGTTCTGCCGATTGAGGATTAGGATGTATTATAGGGGCGGGGCGACCTGCCCCTTTCTATTTACGGTAGGGAGGTGATCCCGTTGAATTTCTGGAAGATGAACGGCAACGGGAACGATTTCGTGGTGATCGACAGGGACGGCATGGCCTACGGACAGCTGGTGGACCTGACCAGACGGGTCTGTCGTAGAAGGAGATCCATAGGAGCCGACGGGGTCTTGGTGGTTGAGCCGTCGGATAACAGCGATTTTAGGATGAGGGTGTTCAACTCGGACGGTTCGGAGGGCGAGATGTGCGGCAACGGCGCCCGCTGTATAGCCCGCTACGCCTTCGAGAGAGGGATAGCCCCTTTCGAGATGTCTTTCGAGACGATCGCGGGGATAATGAAGGCCAGAGTCGAGGGCAGCTTCGTCAACCTGGATATGGGCGAGGTCGATCTGGGAAAGGGATGGTTCGGTCGAAAGGTGCCTATGGCTGGAGGAGAGGTGGAGGCGGATTTCCTGATCGTAGGAGTGCCTCACCTTGTGATCTATCTGGAAGACCCGGACAAGGTCGATCGAGAGGACCTGACCCGATGGGGCAGAACTCTCCGGGAGGATCGGGGGCTTTTTCCCGAGGGGACCAACGTGAACTTCGTCGGCCCCGTGGACCGGCGGTCTCTTAAGGTGTGGACCTACGAGAGAGGGGTGGAGGACCTGACCGATTCCTGCGGTACCGGTTCCTGCGCCTCTGCGGTGGTGGCGGTCCGACGACTTGACCTGGAATCGCCCATAACGGTGTACAACCCCGGAGGGGTCAACATAGTGACGGCCAACTTCAGGGAGGATCTCTGCGATATAGTGCTGGGAGGCGAGACGGTCGTCGTCGCCAAAGGGACAATAGAGGAGGAGGCCTAGGCCTCCTCCTTTTCGTCTTTTTCTTCCTCCGAGGTATCGTCGCCCATCAGATCGTCCAGGGATAGATCCAGCGAGATATTGTGAAGTTTGTCCGCCACCTCTATGTTGTGGAGGAACAGCTTTTCCTCCGCCTGTCTTACCAGCTCGTTCTCTTCGGCCTCTCTTATGTCCGCCTGGAAGGTGACTGGACAGTACTTGGTGGCTCCTGCCACCTCTTCGAAGACCTTCTTTTTGTTCTCTTCTTTTTTGTCTTTTTCGTTCTGAGACATCTCCGGAACACCCCCCCGATTTAAGTTCATCCTATAACAGAGAGCCCCGGTGGTCAACGCTTTCGTTACGTCGTCGTGCTATACTCGGAGCAGCACGATAGACATAAGGAGGGTGTGAAATGAGTAAAAAAACCGCTGTCGGACTTTCGTTAGCTATTCTCGTAGTCGCGGCCGGATTTTTGCTGGCCGTGACCGACCTCGGTACGGGGGTCGTCAAGAGCCAGGCTACCAAGATACTCTCTCAGACTCTGGAGGCTAAGGTCTCCATGGGAGAGGTCTCGGGCAACCCGGTCAAGGGATACGATATCCGGAACTTGGATATCGTGAAGGACGGAGAGTATTCGTTAAAGGTCCCCTCTATAGAAATCAAGACCAATCTGATGGGAATTCTTGGAAGGGGAGCCCTGGTCAGGCGTCTTTCTCTGGTCGGACTGGATACCGATCCGGACCAGATTCAGGCCTTGGTCGAAGGTCTTCCGAGGTCGGAGGGGAGCGAGCCATCTTCCATACCAGTGGAGACAGTCGAGCTCAAGGATTCGTCCTTGGCTTTGCCAGGAGGAGACCTCGAGATATCTCTGCTATCCGCCGCCTTAAACCAGGGAGAGCTTCTGAACTTAGGGTTGAAGCTCGATCTGTCTTATCTGGGGCTTCCCGTCAAGGGCGATATCGCCGCTCTTTACGGAGGATCGATAGCTACAATCGAATCCTCCAAGCTGTCGGTCGGTTCCGGCACAGTGTCGGTTAAGGGCGATCTGCTGCCCGACCTGGCCGCTGACGGCACCGTCGACGGGCTAAGGCTGGAGGAACTGGCCAAGTTGTGGCCTCCTCTGGCAGACGGAGGTATGGCGGGATCGGCTTCCCTTACCGTAAAGGCCGGGGGCTCTTTGACCGCTCCCGTTCTCTCCGGAACGATGGGCTTCGACGGCAAGCTGGCCTCGGTTCCGGTCTCGGATTTAAAGGGTAACTGGAGCTATCAGGATATGTCCATGGAGGTCTCGTCTCTGAAGGCTGCCGTGGCGGGGGTTCCACTTTCGGGAGGTCTTTCCGCTCTTTTCGGACCTGGCAAGCCTAAGGTGACAGTCAAGTTGGACGCCTCCGATGCCGATCTGGGCAAGCTCAGAGGCACCTATTCCCAGATTCCCAAGGAGGTCTCCGGGGTGATCGATTCAGTAGCGGTGGATCTCAGCGGCCCGGTGGACGGGTTGAAGGGCACCGTTAAGGCTCGGGCCGAGAGCCTTTCCCTCTGGGGGCAGACCCTTTCCCAGAGTTGGATCTCGGTGGTCATGGATCCCAAAGGGGTGGCCAAGCTGTCGTCAAAGACGGTTCTCCAGGGGCAGCCGGCCTATCTCGAGGGCACAGTTTCCTTCATGGGCGACTCCCCCCAGGCCGACCTGCTTCTGAAGGCCAGAAAGGTGTCCACCAAACTGGTGGCGGCCCTCTCCGGTGCGGATATACCTGTGAAAGGGGATCTTGACCTGGACGTGACGGTCAAGGGGCCTTTGGCCGGCCCCTCTATCAAGGGTAAGGTGAGCTCGCCCTCTCTTTCAGGCTTCGGCCAGACCATAGGCAAGCCGTCGGTCAACTTTGCACTGAAGGGCTCCGACCTGGAGATCCCATCCGCCAAGGCAGAGTGGTTCGGAGCTCCTATCACAGCTTCCGGTCTGGTCTCGACCGGAGGCAAGTCGCCTAAGCTTTCCATGAAGGGGAAACTGGGCGGTCTGGACCTCGCCAAGGTGGCTGCCGGATTCGACCTGCCCAGCGGCCTTCTATCCGGGTTGATCGACGGTTCGTTGAACCTCGACGGCCCTCTGGACGGCCTCGGGGTGGACTTGGCACTGTCTTCGGGAAAACTTTCCCTGGCGGGTGTGCCGGTGGAGAAGGTAGACCTAGGTCTTACCGGCGATTCGTCGGCTCTCAAGGTCTCCAGGGGCTCGGCGATGGTCTCCGGCGGCTCCGTGGAGGCGTCGGGCTCGATATCTCTGGTGGATGGTCCCGTTTTGGACCTGGCTCTGGAGGGTTCGAAGATAATGTTGGAGAAGGCCGTCGACCTGCCTCTCAAGGCAGCCGTTTCCGGTACCGTAAGGGCAAAAGGCCCCGCCGGCTCTCCGGAGGTATCCATGGCTCTGTCCAGCCCCAAGGTCGTGGCCTGGGGAGTCGGAGTCGACGGGGTATCGGCCTCTCTGGTCTATAAAGACGGAGTGGTGGATCTCAAGGAGGCGGTCGCCTCGGTGGGAGGAAGTCCTCTGTCCCTCAAGGGAAATATGGACGCCTCTGGATCGGTGCCCAAGGGTAGTTTCGAGCTTTCCGGGCCGGACCTGGATCTCTCCAAGGCTACCAAGGATATAGTGGATGCCGATGCCTACGGAATAGGGGGCAAGCTTTCCGTGGTCTTCAAGGGAACCTTCGAGGGAGATAAGGGTAGCGGATCGGGATACGTCAAGTCTCCTTCCCTCACGGTCATGAACATGGCGATCAAGAACCTGAACTGTCCTCTCAAGTTGGCTGGGACCAAGCTGGATGTATCAGAAGCCACCGCCGAACTGTACGGAGGAAAGGTGAGCAGCTCGGGATGGATCGATCTAGCTACCATGAAGTTCTCCAAGAAGGTCTCCCTGTCCGGAACCGACGTGGCTCCTCTCATAAAGGATTTCGCCGGTACCAAGGGAACGGTGACGGGAACGGCCAAGGCTAATTTTTCCGCGTCAGGCGTTCTGAGTCCCTTCGCCATGAAGGGAAAGGGGACCCTTGACCTCGGAGGAGGTAAGCTGATTGGCTTCCCCATAGCCGATATAGCGGCGTCGCTTCACGGTTCCGACGGCATCTCCTACGCCAAGGGGCACGGCGATTTTAGAGTGGTGGACACGGTGCTACACCTGGACAAGGGAACCCTGGTCACCGCCAGAGAGGGCGACCGGATATACAGGACCATGGCTGTTGTCGGGACGGTCGGTCCGGATAAGAAGCTGAATCTGTCCTGCTCCGGAGAGGTCAACGTCAAGCTCCTCAACGCTGCTGTTGGAGCCGGTATCGGTGGTCTGGCCGGTGGCGGAGTCGGAACCCTGGCCGCTGTGGTAGGAGGGGTCTTAGGTGGAGCCCAGCAGGGCATCGCCAAGGATGATTTCAGGGATGTCTCCTTCCGAGTCGCCGGCACCATGGACTCTTCGTCCATAAAGGATCTCAAGGTAGGTCCCTCCAAGATAGCTCCGGAGAAGACCGAGGCCGCTCCTGCGGAGAAGGTACTCCCCTCGGTTCCTAAAGACGTCGTCTCCGGTGTCTCCGAGGACGTTAAAGAGCCTTCTCAGCCCAAGAAGCTGGAGGACCAGCTGAAGGAGGCCGTCGAGGAAGAGGCGGGGAAGCTCCTTCAGGGTATACTGGGAGGCGGCAAGGACTGACGTCTTTCCGGTGTCTTCTATCTTTAGAGGGGGAGAGGGGGATTGCGCCTCTCTCCCCTTTTCCGTAGAGGTGTATAATTTCATCATCGCGACATATTTAAAACCATTGGGGTGAAAACCATGGACAGATCGGATCTTAGGGATTGCCGCAGGATAGTGGTAAAGGTGGGAACAAGCACGATCACCCATCCGACGGGAAAACTCAACCTTCTCCGGATGGAGCGTCTGGCAAGAGCCCTTTCGGACCTGCACAATCAGGGCAAGGACGTGCTTCTGATAAGCTCCGGTGCCGTAGGAGCCGGGGTGGGGCGGATGGGCCTCAGGGAGCGACCGTCGACTCTTCCCATGAAACAGGCCCTGGCGGCGGTAGGTCAGGCATCTTTGATGCAGATGTACGAGAAGTTCTTCGGAGAGTACGGTCAGAACGTCGGACAGGTCCTTCTGACCAGGGACGCCTTCGACGATAGACATAGATATCTTAACGTCAGGAACACTCTGTGCGGGCTTCTGGAGCTGGGAGTCGTGCCGATAATAAACGAAAACGATACCGTGGCCGTCGACGAGATCAAGTTCGGCGATAACGATACCCTGTCCGCACTGGTCGCGGTGGCGGTTCAGGCCGATCTGCTGGTAATACTGTCCGATATAGACGGCCTGTACGATCGTAATCCGAAGGAACATCCGGACGCCACCAGACTGTCGGTGGTGTCCGATATCTCCGATGAGATCAGGGCCAACTCCACCGGCAGGGGGTCAAGCTTCGCCAGCGGAGGGATGTACACCAAGCTGGCCGCGGCGGATATAGCCCTTCCGGCGGGGATACCGATGGTGATAGCCAGCGGGGGAGAGGACAGGATTACCCGGAGGATCCTGGAGGGGGAGGAACTCGGCACTCTGTTCGTGCCCTATCAGACCGGCAGACACGCCAGGAAGCAGTGGATCGCCTCTGGGGCGAGACCTCAGGGGGTTCTCGTCATAGACGACGGTGCCGTAGAAGCCCTCACAGAGGGTGGCGGAAGTCTTCTGCCCTCGGGGGTAATAGCGGTCAGAGGCGAGTTCTCCAGGGGGCATATCGTCTCCATCCAGGAAATCAAGGGAGACGAGGTGGCCCGAGGGCTCTCCAACTACGATAGCTCGGAGATACTGGCCATATTGGGGCATCAGAGCGAGGAGATCGCCGATCTTCTGGGAGACAAGGACTTCGACGAGGTGGTCCACAGGGACAATCTCGCCGTTTTGTGAACGTCTTATTTTTGGAGGTATGAAAAGTGGAAAATAAATTGAAATCGATGGGACTCTCCGCTCGGGAGGCGGCTAGAAGCCTTGCCCTGGCTGGGAGGAAGGAGAAGGATCGAGCCCTGAGGGAGATGGCCTCGTCCATCCGTTCCCGCCGGGATCCCATCGTGGAGGCCAACGGCTTGGATTTGGAGGAGGGCCGGAAGGCCGGTCTGTCCGAGCCTCTTCTGGAGCGGCTGACTCTGGACGACAGGAGGATAGAGTCCATGGCGGTGGGGCTCGAGCAGATAGCGGTGTTGCCGGATCCGATAGGGGCCGGTCTTGGCAGCTATATAAACGAGGATGGCCTGGAGATATCCCGGGTCAGGGTTCCCCTCGGGGTCATAGGGATGATATACGAGTCCCGCCCCAACGTTACCGCCGATGCGGCGGGACTCTGCCTAAAGTCGGGAAACGCCGTGATATTGAGAGGCGGCAAGGAAGCATACCACTCCAACAGGGCCATAGCCGACGCGATCGGAAAGGCCCTCGGGAATGTCGGTTTCCCCGCCGGAGCGGTCCAGCTGTTGGACGATCCCGGTAGGGAGGCGACCCAGGCCCTCATGGCCTTGGATTCTTTGGACGTCCTCATACCGAGGGGAGGAAAGGGCCTGAAGGCCGCGGTAAAACAGCACGCCAAGGTTCCGGTGATAATGACAGGCATGGGACTCTGTCATCTCTACGTGGATAGCTCGGCCGACGTGGATATGGCCGTCAGGATAGCCGTAAACGCCAAGGCTCAGAGGCCCTCGGTCTGCAACAGCATAGAGACCCTTCTGGTCCATTCCGACGTGGCGTCCCGGTTCCTGCCTCCCCTGGTAAAGGCGATGGAGGAGGCGGGAGTGGAGCTTCGGGGCGACGATAGGGTCAGGAAGGTAGTGCCGATGAACTCCGCCGTAGATGACGACTGGGACACCGAATATCTGGCTCTGATCCTTTCGATCAAGATGGTCGACTCCCTGGACCAGGCTATGGATCACATCCACCTTCACGGCTCGGGGCACAGCGAGGCCATAGTGACCAGAGATTACGGCAATTCCAGACGGTTCCTGGACGGAGTGGACGCCGCGGCGGTCTATGTCAACGCCTCTACCAGGTTCACCGACGGAGCGGTCTTCGGTTTAGGTGCCGAGATGGGCATAAGCACCCAGAAACTTCACGCCAGGGGTCCTATGGGGGTGGAACAGCTTACCACGGTCAAGTTCCGAGTCTCCGGATCGGGCCAGATAAGGTCGTAGGAGGCTCTATGAGGATATCGGTCCTGTGCGGAGGAGACTCTCCGGAGAGGAACGTCTCTCTGGACAGCGGCAAGGAGGTAGCCGAGGGGCTGAAGGCCAAGGGCCATTCGGTCGAACTGATGGATCTGTCGTCTCCTGAGGCCCTGTTCTCCTTTCTGGCCGGCGATCGTCCCGAACTGTGTTTCGTGGCCCTTCACGGAGGATGGGGCGAGGACGGCAGGCTCCAGGCGGTGCTGGATATGGCGGGGGTTCCCTACACCGGTTCTGGGCCATCAGGCTGTGCCGTTGCGATGGACAAGACCCTCTCCAAAGGGGCCTTCGCGGCGGCGGGGCTAGACGTTCCTTGGGGAGTGGCGGTCCATCCCGGTGAGGGGTCCTCTCCTATGAAGGCTCTCTCCAAATGGGGGACTTTGGTGGTAAAGCCATGTTGCGGCGGAAGCACAGTGGCGACCTACATAGTCTCCGAAGAGGACGAATTGAGGAAGGCCCTTAGCTCCGCGTGGGAGCTAGAGAACAGGGCTTTGGTGGAGGCCTACGTGGCTGGCAGGGAGCTGACGGTGACTGTGGTGGAGGACAGGGGGATCCCCAGGGCCTTCCCTATAGTGGAGATCCTTCCCGACGGTGAGTTCTACGATTACAGGGCCAAGTACGGCGGGGGCAGCCGTTACGTCTCTCCGGCGGATCTAGAGCCGTCGGTGGTGGAGGTGGTCTCCCGTTCCGCCGAGATAGCCCACAGGGTATCGGGGTGTTCCATCTACTCCAGGGTGGACATAAGGCTGGACGGCAAAAATCGTCCCTTCGTTTTGGAGATAAACACCGTTCCCGGCATGACCTCCAACAGCCTGGTTCCAAAGGCGGCCATGGCGGGGGGATTCTCCTTTCCCGACCTGCTGGACCACATAGTGGAGGAGTCCATGGCGTCTTTTTCCAGTTGAATCGGAATAGCTTGTGAGCGACAGGGGAGCCTTGCGAAATGCAAGTGCTCCCCTGTCGCTTTGTTGTATATGGATATCGATATGATATACTTGTATCGGAGTTTAGCTTTTTTACGCTCGATTGTTGCCCCACCCTCCCTTTTCCTCGGGCTTTTGTCAGTTAGTTGTTTCTACCTCGTATTTTTCTACCGTCGAAAGTAAATCGAGTTCGCCCGAAATCGACTGTTTTTCCCTCGGAGTCGAGGGGTTTAGGCTCTTTTATTGTATCGAAGATTGAAAATTCAGCTCCGCATCCTGCGGGGATAACATCTCAGAGGAGGGATGTCTCATGCTGTCCGACAGAGACAGAAAGCTTCTTTATCTTCATCGTCACGGTAGTTCCGTGCCGATCCCGGCCAGATTATGCCGCTTAGGCATGGAG
The DNA here is from genome assembly GCF_000172975.1 of Dethiosulfovibrio peptidovorans DSM 11002. Classification (NCBI taxonomy): domain Bacteria; kingdom Thermotogati; phylum Synergistota; class Synergistia; order Synergistales; family Dethiosulfovibrionaceae; genus Dethiosulfovibrio; species Dethiosulfovibrio peptidovorans. The sequence continues at coordinate 702,077 of NZ_ABTR02000001.1, read as the reverse complement.
GACTACGACGAGATAATGGCCTTGAATTCCAAGGTATATGAGGAGGTCGGCGACGAAGATATATATGCCTCGGAGAACTCCATAGAGAGAAACCTCTCCGGAGAGGGGTTCGCCCTCGGGGTCAAGGCCGGTGGCCTTTTGGTGGCATTGTGCGTCTTTTCCTGGGTATTGGAGGATATGTTCAAGGTAGTGGAGGGGACGTATCTGGACAGCTGGAGCCTGGAGCAGTTCGCCATGAGGGATATAGTGGTGGTGGACAGTGATTTTCGTGGAAACGGGCTTCACCGGATGCTCATATCTGCATCGGGGTCTTTCATCCCCTCCACCAGGCGTTACGTCATATCCACCGTCTCACCCAGAAACTGGGCTAGCCTGAAGAACGTCCTGGCAGAGGGATACTACGTCGTTTCCTGTAAGAAACTGTACGGAGGGCACACCAGGTTCGTCACCTGGCAGGATCTGGACGACCCGATGGTGATAGCCAGACCCCTCCACCTGAGGATCCCGGCAGAAGAGGTGGAGCATCACCGCAGGGTTCTCGCCATGGGAGCGGTTGGTTACGAACTGGACAGGGCCGGACCGGACCTATTTCTCCGTTACGGCAAGGGGATAAGGCGATCCATGATGGTATCCTCTTTTCTCGGAGATTCCTCTCTTCTGGGAGACGAGGACAGCCAGGTAAGCTGAAAAAAAAACGGAGACCGATCGATCGGTCTCCGTTTTTTTCTTTTTTAGGGAAGCCTTAGGTTGCTGATGATCTCTCTGATGAGCTGATCTCTGGCTACCAGGGTCTCCCGAAGGAGCTGGTCGGTGGACTTGTAGAGGGTCTTCATATCCTCGACGGCCTCTACGGCACCTGTATTGGCCTTGGCGATAACGTCGAGGCGGCTCTCGATGTTGTCGAAGGTGGCCTTGACCTCGGCGAACTGAGCTTCCATTGCCTTGGCGGACTCCATCACGGCAGCCTGAGAGGCTATGGCGTCCTGTCTGGCGACCGCAGTCTGTTCCTCGAGACGATCGAGCCTGAGCATTATCCCGGAGAAAAGTCCCAGGAAGACCACTACTACGAAAATGAGAAGGCCGTATTTCTTAACCTTGCTCTCGCTCTTTCCCTCGCAGGAGTCGTAGTCGGAGTCGCAGCAGCAGCTGTCGAAATCCTGCTCCTCTTCCTCTGTGACGAACTCGTCCGCCTGAACGTCCATCTCGTCCTGTTCCTCTGCCTTGTTTGCCTTGATGTTGTCGTCTTCGTACATTATCCCATCTCCTTTTGCTGTCCGGCGGACAAACGCCGGAGATTTTTCTCCTGTCTGTCCATCGCTATCGACTTACGTCGAAAATAATAGCATAAATCCGGCCTCAAAGTCTTCCCTGAAAAACATTATAGCAGGTTCCTCTTCACGATGTGACCCCGTTGACTTTCAGGTCACAAAAACCATACCATGAAATAGTAGAGTAGGGAAAGGAGGGAAGGTAATGAAAAAACTTGTTCTAGTTCTTATATCGATCGTGTTCCTCTCCGTCTGCACCACCGAGGCTCGGACGATCGAGGCAGAGGGGGAGGCGGCAGTGGTGGACGGTAACGTCTCAGCTGCCAGAGAGGAGGCCAAGAGGCAGCTATACAGAAACGCCCTGGAGAGGGCCATAGGTGCCAGGGTGGAGGGCATCACGGAGATGAAGGACTTCCAGGTGGTCAGGGACAGGGTTTTCTCCGGTTCCAGAGGGTTGGTCAAGAATCTGGAGATATCGAAGGAGTGGCGTACCGAAGACGGAATACTGCACATTAAGGGTCGCTGTGAGGTGGAGGAGACGGCCCTGGACGGGGTTCTCGGTCCGGCCGTGATAGATGCCCTCGGCAACCCCAGGGTGGTGGTCCTGGTGGACGAGATGATAGGAGATGATCGCCCGTTTCTTTCCGCCGCCGAGGGCGAGGTCGAGTCGGCCTTCCAGAGGGCGGGGTATCTCATGCAGGACAAGGGACAGCTGGACGCCATAGCCTCCAAGAGGGTGGAGGCGGCCAAGATAGCCGGGGACGAGGCGGAGCTGGCCGCGCTGGCTCGTTATTTCGACGCCGACGTCCTTATCTTCGGCAAGGGACAGTCATCCTCCTTTACGGCCCAGAAGATGTCCGGGCAGACCATATACGGAGTCAGGACTCTTCTCAGGCTTAAGGCCGTGATCGCCCAGACCGGTCAGAGTTTGGCCGTGGAGGTTCCGGAGGTAAGGTCCAAGGGCTTCAGCGAGAGGGACGGGGCCGTCAAGGGGCTCAAGGAAGCGGCGGAAAAGGCCTCCTTCTCTCTGGTGAACGAGGTGGCCTATGCCTTGACCGGCGGGGGAAACGGCGTTCCCGGTCGCTTGATCAGGGTCTCTGTGGATGGAATGGACTTCGGGTCCGTCAGGGAACTGGAGGCGGCCCTGAGGGAGTCTCCCGGGGTGGTCGGAGTCTATCGTCGGTCCTTCCGTTCCGGCAGGCTGGAGCTTGACGTCACGGTGGACGGAACGGCGGAGGACGTGGCTGTGATACTGGACGGTAGCGGGCTCGAGGTGGTCGATCTGACCGCCGCTACTGTGGGAGCGAGGCGATCGAGATGAGACCGGTTCCGTTTTTTGCCGTCTTTTTTGTCCTGGTGGTCGGCTCTGTCTGTCTCGCCTCTACGTCGATTCCGGAGATCTGGATGGCTAACGGTATGGTCCAAGGGATCCAGCCTTTTCGCTACGGGGAGGTCGACTGGGAGAGTGAACTGGCCTACGTGGCGGGGGAGGCCCCCCTGCCCGAGAGGGGAACTCCCTCGGAGATGCTGCGGTGTCGCAGAGCCGCCAGGGTGTCTCTCTTTCTCAACTGCTATCTTCTGTCCCACGAGTTGACAGGAACGGAGCCCTCCGACAAATCGGAGACCGACGGAGGGCTCTTCGAGGACGTTATGGTTCTAGGCGGAGAGAGGAACGGCAGTTACGTCGTGGGGGCATGGATCCCTCTGGACCGTATCGTGATCCTCTCGGAGCGTTAGTCTCCTGTGGGTAGGGAGAACCGCAGCTCCAGTCCGTCGCCTTTCGGGCGTATGGTAGCCTCGTCGGGGCTCAGCTCGTCCAGCTCTATGGAGTCCAGGACCGACTTGAGGGTCTGTCTGGTGGCTTCGTCGAAGGCGTCAAGATGGCCTTTCATCTTGTCTCCCAGCTCCTCAAGCTCCTTGGGCAGCTTTATCGACGGTTTCTCTCGTTCCTCTCCGGTAGCCAGGTCGTCGGATGGATCCTGATCGGGAAGGTCCACCGGAACCCTTTCGGTGGACCCCATCCCGCCTATGCTGTAGGATTCCACCTTCGGCTTCTGGGGCTTCCTGTGTGGCCCCGGATCGGTAGGGGCCACCGGCGAGGCGATCATCTCCTCGGTGGTGTCGCCGGATACGTAGCCCGGAGTGGAGATCGGCATATCGGTTTTATCGTCGCCCCTTCTTCCCATGAGACCGGCCAAGGTCCCAAGGATCAGGGATATAAGCAGCAATATCAGGGCCACAATGCCGGAAAAACCTCTTCTGTTCATCGAACGTCCCCTTTCCCGACCGAGATTGGTCGCTTCGGATATCCCAGCATAATCCAGAGTTCCTATCCCCACAAGTGCCGCAGGATGTATTATAGAGCCTGTCGCAATGGCTGAAATCAGAAGACGAGTTCGGAGGCGTTAACATGGAAGATCTCTGTAGATCGGCCGTCCTGGAGGGATTGGAGGAGGCTAAACGATCCCTTCCCGGCGACGACCCGATGAAAAGAGCCTGGAGGGTCGCCCTCTCCAGGATGATAGACGATATGGCTTTGGAAAACCCGGATAGAGAGGGGGCTATAAGGCTGGCTCCTCTGGAGATGGACCCGGGAGACACCCCCTACCTATACGGATTCGACCGGGTCTGGAGCGCCGCACCGGTCTTCATAGGAGCCATGTTGGGATGGCTTGTCGTCTCCCCTGCCCTGATCTCGCTGGGTATGACCGGGGAGTTCCCCCTGTTTCTGGGTACGGCCCTCGGGGCCACAGGGCTGTCCTTCTTCCGTAGAAAGACCGAATCGGTCGACCTGAAGGAGATGGAGAGGCGGCTCGAGATAATGCTGTCTGTCGCAAGGGAGAGGATCGAAAGGGCAGTGGAGGACGGGACGGAGGATCCAAGGAGGGTTTCGGACGATCTCTGGATAGGAAGGGCTCTGGCCGATCTGAGGGCTGTCCCCAGGGATCAGCTGGAGACGGCGGTGGAGGCCCTCCTGATAGAGGGGGAGAACCGGGGGTACGGAGGTCCGTCGACTTACCGCCCCGGAGTCCACTCTCCCGCACCTTCGACCATGGTCTGGAGCTCCGAGTTATCCGAGACCTACGAGAGCTTCGGACACTACGAAGAGGGTACTCCTGTGACGGTTGAGAGAGCTCCGGTCTTCAGAGACGGGTCTCTGGTCGTCAAGGGCCTGGTGCGACGGAGGTCCTCGAGATGACCAGGCCGGTTCTGGCGGTCGACTTCGGCACATCCAACTCCTATTTCTGCAAGTGCCCTTCGGACGAGCTTCTGCCCTCCCCGGTGGATTTCATCGCGGACCGTACCGGGATGGACACGGTGGTGCTCTACAGAGATGGAAGATCCCCTCTTGTGGGGTCCATGGCCCTCAACACCTGGGGAGAGTCTACCGAGGAGGAGAGACGGTCTCTTAAACTGATAACCCGCTTCAAGCCCGAGATAGACAGGGACCGTGAGAGCTACAGGGCCGCCGTGGCCTTTCTGTCCTCCGTTAGAGAGGAGGCCGAGGCCAGGCACATCCCCTTCGATCCCCTCTCCAGAGAGGTCTATTTCGGGGTTCCCTGTCAGGCCGTCGGATCCTACCTCGACGCACTGACCTCCGCCGCCTTCGAGGCCGGTTACGGTAGAGTGAAGACCCTGGAGGAGCCTCTCGGGGCCCTGCTCTACCACATCTCCCAGAGGGACATGGCGCCGTCGGAGGCCATGGAACGGGTGCTGGTACTGGACTTCGGAGGAGGCACCTGCGATCTGGCCTCCCTGGAGGGGCTATCGGTTCGGTCGTCCTGGGGAGACTGGTCCCTGGGAGGAAGGCTTTTCGACGACCTGTTCTTTCGGATCCTTTGCGAGAGAAACCCCGGTCTGGAGGAGAGTATGGACGAGGGAACGTCATATTTCGTCCACTGGTATTGGAGCAGGATCCTAAAGGAAAGCTTCTCCACGACCATGGCCCGGGACAGGTCGGTGCTGTGGAGCGGGACCGCCGGAGCCTACGGCGGCATTCGACGGCTGGGATGGGACGAGTTCATGGAGAGGATCTCCGACTATCGTCCCACCGAGGACATGATCCGTTCAATAGGGGGAGACTGTCCCGGTTCGGATGGTCCGGAAAACCTTGTGGATCGACTGGAAAACCTTGTCCTGAGCTGTGACGGAGCGGATTCAGTCATATTGGCGGGGGGGAGCAGTCTCTGGCCCTTCGTGTCGGACCTCGTACAGAGGATCATGCCCGAGGCCAGGCTGATAAGGAGCGACCAGCCCTACGGGGTAGTCTCCCGAGGTCTGGCTCTGTTCCCGGCGCTGAAGAACAAAAATGGCCAGACCCTGTCGTCGCTCCGGAGAGACCTGCATCGTTTCGTGGAGGAGGTCCGGATCGACGTGATCGATCCTGTGCTGGAGGAAACGGTGGACCGTGCGTCCGACGACGTGGCGTCCCTTTTGATCGGAGAGGCGGTAATTCCAGCCCTCGAGGAATTCCGAAGAACCGGAGGGAAGATCTCCGCCTTCGAGAAGATGGTGACTTCCGCCATGGAGGACAGAAGGGGCTCGGTCGACCGTAAGGTGACGGAACATCTCAGATCGGCCTCGGAGAAGATCCCCGTCATGGTACTTGAAAAACTGGCCCTCTGGTTCAGGAAAAACGGAGTACGCTCCATGCCTAGACATCTGGAACTCGGTCTCGGAGAGGAGAGGCCGGATGTTCTGTCCGCCCTGGACATGAGCGGCATATCCCCCGTGGCGGGGCTGTCCTCCGGAATGGACAGGGTCGCAGCTGTCCTGGCAGGAGCCGTGGTCGCCTCTATCTGTGGTGGAGGGGGAATGGCCCTCATAGCCTCGGGTTTGCCCGGACTGTTTCTGGGCGGAGTCATAGGTCTCGGTGGTTACGCGTTGGGTCGAGAGAGGATGAGGAAAGGGTTTAGGGACATATCCATACCGAAGATGATGGCACGAGCTGTCGTTTCGGAAAGTGCGGTGGAGAAGGCCGTCGCTAAGTCTAAAAAGGCCATCTCCGACGGCCTTCAAGACGGTGTGAGAAGAGAATGGACCGCTCTGGAGCCGGAGCTAATGGCCTCGGTGGAGGAGATGGTCCGAAAGGAGATAGCGGCTTTGTCCATGCTGAATCAACTGGAAGGAGGAGTCTCCCGTGAAGACTAGAGCGGTTTCACCGGAAAGAGCGTCTCGGACTGTCCTGTGGGTGATCTTGACTGTGATCTTATCGACCCTGGTGTTGTCTCCCGCCGCTGAGTCCTACAGTTGGGTCTTCCGGGGCAGTCCGGCCTGGAACTACATGGAAAAACACCGGTCCAGACGTTACGCCAAGGCCAGGGTGTCGGTTATGACCTCCTATTTCAAGGCGAAGAACCCCGGCATCAGTACCAAGGCAGCCAGGACCTACGCGTCTTTGGTGGAGGCCATATCGAGAAAATACGGGGTGGATCCCTTCCTAGTGTCCTCTATCATAGTGAAGGAATCCACCGTAAAGGTGAGGGCCAAGAGCGGCAAGGCCTATGGCCTGATGCAGATAAACTGGAAGGCCAACAGAAAGTGGATTCCCAGGGTATTCCCCACGATAAAATCCGCCTCGAAGCTGCTCCATTCCAGGCCGAACATATACGTCGGCTGCTATATGTTGAGGGATGCCCTCAAAAGGGGAGGAAACGTGGACAAGGCCCTGGATATCTACAGGGGTAGAAGCATCGCCTCCTACCGCACCAAGATACACCGATATTATTCCGACCAGGTGGATATGTTGCGCAAAAAACTTTGATGTTGACAGGGGATGCGGTGGCACTTTGGTGAAGATAGCTACGAGGTCAAGATGTACACCCCCGGTGCCAGACTGTACAATGTCTGTGCCGGGGGTTCTTTTTTCGGCATAAAAGCATCGAAAGGGGTTATTCGCCATGATTTCCCGAGAGAAGAGACACAACGAAGTGTGGTTTACCGAGGAGTCCACAAAACATCTGCGCCTGTCCCTGAGGGTGACGGGAGAGCTGGTTCGGAAGGAGACTCCCTATCAGTCTCTGCTGGCACTGGAGACCGCCGAGTACGGCCGTATGCTGGTCCTGGATGGGGCAATTCAGGTGACGGAGAAGGACGAGTTCTGCTATCACGAGATGATGGCCCACGTGCCCCTCTGTTCCCATCCTAACCCTAAAAAGGTCCTCATCGTCGGAGGGGGAGACGGTGGCTCGCTCAGAGAGGCGGTAAAACACGAGTCGGTTGAAAAGGCCGTTCTGGTGGATATAGACGAGGAGGTAATAAAAACCTCCAGGGAATTCTTCCCGACTTTGAGCTGTGCCATGGACGATCCAAAGGCGGAGATAAGGCCTATGGACGCCATGGTCTACATGAAGGACCACCGAGGGGAGTTCGACGTGATAATAGTCGACGCTACCGATCCGGTGGACATGGCGGCAGGACTCTTCCAGTCGCCCTTCTACAGGGACGTGTGGGACGCCCTGTCCGACGACGGCTTCATGGTGACCCACATAGAGTCGCCCTTCACCGACGCCGCCATAATGGTTCCGGCCTATCGTGCCATGAAGGAGGTCTTCCCTTCGGTACATCCCTATCTGGGCTTCATGCCCACCTATCCCTCTGGAATGTGGGTATATGCCATAGGCTCCAAGAGGCACGATCCTTCGAAGCCGCTGAGAGAGGCCCCTAAAGGACTCAAGTACTACACCTCCGACGTCCACAGGGCGTCCTTCGCCCTTCCCCCCTTTCTGGTCGATATGTTGGAAAATGGAGAAGGCGTTGAAAGCCATTACTAAAGACACGGCACTTTTAGTCGCATAAGATCTTTGATCGCTCTGCCCCCCTTGATGTAAAATACAAGGGGGTATTTTTAGATAAGCATACAGGGATAATATCTCTGAACATGAGGAGAGCGATCGAACATGAAAAACTGGAGTCTGAAGACCAAGCTTCTGACGGTGATCCTGACGATCTCGTTTCTGGCCTTTTCGTCGGCCGTGGGACACGACGATACCGGGCGCTATATTCCCTATCTGGTGCATTCCGGCGGAGATATACTGCACGATCCCTGCGTGGGATAGGAGACGTCCGACTACTACCTGGTGCCCAAGAAGACCGGGGAGCCTCTAATCTTCGATCCGGCAGAATGGGAGGTAGGGGGCAAGATGATCATGATGACATCCCTCTGCGTGCCGGTGAAGCTGGGTGGAAAGGTCATAGGAGTGGTCGGGGTGGACATATCCATGGACACCTTCCAGCCAGTGGAGGTGGACAGGTACGGAGCTCCCTGGTCGGTGCAGATCGCCTTGCCCTACGACATGATCTATCAGGAGGCGGACTCTATAATGACCATGGGAATCATGGTCGGAGTAGCGGCCCTTGCGGTGCTGGCCGGAGTAGTCCTGTTCTTCGTGAGCAGAATGGTACGTCCCATAAAGGCGGCCTCTCTCTTGGCGAGCAGAGCAAAGGACGGCGACCTCACTATAACCAGGGACGAGTTCCAGACCTCCTCCGGCGACGAGGTGGGCCGTATGGCCGACTCACTCTCAGAGATGGTCGAGGGCCTTCGTGACATAGTCGGCTCGGTGGTCGAGGAGGCCCAGTCGGTCTCCGACAGATCCACCAGTCTGGCGGCCCTCTCCGAGGAGGCCAACGCCTCTATGGAGGAGATCCGTTCGTCCGTCGAGAAGGTAGCCTCTCTGGCTGAGAGCAACTCGGCGGCTTTGCAGGAAAGCGGGGCTTCCGTGCAGGAGGTGGCGGAGAGCGCCCAGATGTCGGCCTCGTCTGCCACGGAGGGAGCAGAGGCATCCCAGAGAAGCTCCGAGGTTACCCAGAAAGCGGTGGGCAAGGTCGAGCAAGCCATCTCCAAGATGGAGGAAGCTGGCGGGGTGTCCAGGGAAAGCATAGGACGCATAAGGGACCTGGCAGGATCGGTGGATTCCATCAGCGGCTTCGTAGGGGATATCACTAGGATAGCGGATCAGACTAACCTGTTGGCCCTTAACGCCGCCATAGAGGCAGCCCGGGCCGGAGAGGCCGGTCGGGGGTTTGCCGTGGTAGCCGAGGAGGTCCGTAAGCTTGCGGAGGAATCGGCCCTGTCGGCCGACAAGGTTGCCAAGATAATAGTTGAGCTTGAGGAACACTCGGTAGAGTCAATAGAGGCCACCGAGAGGACCGGCTCTATTCTCTCAGAGGCGGTCGAATCCGCCAAGGGAGCCCAGGAGGAGTTGAACCGGTCTCTGGAGATGACCTCCTCGATAGATCAGGTCACCAACGCCAACTTCGATACCGTTCGCATGATGGAGGCCATAAGAGGGGCTTCGGAGGAGACCGCCAAGGCCTCCGAGGGAGTTTCTCTGGAGGCTCAGGCCATGGCCGAAGGAGCCTCTTCCATGATGTCGCTGGTTAAACGGTTCAAGCTGAAGAAAGAGGATAGAGGTTTGGCCCGACTCTAAGAGATGTCTTAGGACGAGGGGTGCTTAGCTCTCCCTCGGCTTTTTTAGAAAGTTTTCGTGATATTGTTAAGAAAAAGGAAGGGGTGGCCAACTTGGGTAGGGGGATTCGCTTGATCTTCTCGGCGGTCGTGTTGTGCGTCTTTTTCAACTGCTCCGTCGTCTATTCCGAGACCTCCAACGGCTTGTCGCAATTGGAGTCCTCCGTGTTCCTTTCGGAAGAAGAAAGAGAATATCTCAAAGATCGAGGCCCCATCCGTTTTTCCGTGGACCCCTCCTGGGCTCCCTATGAATGGATAGACGAATCCGGCAAATATCGGGGCGTCGGGGCGGATTACCTCAAGCTCCTCTCCGGAAAGTTGGGGGTCGTCATGGAGCTGGTTCCCACTAGGTCTTGGGAGGAGACCCTGGAGTTCGTCAAGGCCGGCAGCTCCGACGTGGTCCCTTTGCTTAACAGGACTAAGGATCGAGAGGAGTTCCTGGGTTTTACCTCTCCGTACGTCATAAACCCAGCCGTGATAGTCACCAGGGATGACGTGTCGGATTTGGCAGGTTTCATGGATTTGGCCGGAAAGACCGTTGCGGTTGTGAAGGGGTACAACGTAGAGGATATCCTACGAGAGAGATATCCCGATCTCTCCATCGTGCCGGTGGCTAACAACCGAGAAGGGCTCCGTATGGTGGCCAGCGGGGAGGTCTTTTCCACCTCGGCTCCTCTCATAGTGGCGTCTCTGCTGATAGATGAAGATGGTTTGACCGGGCTTAAACTATGGGGGCACGACGATTTCGAGCACAGGCTTCGGATGGGCATAAGGAAAGACGACCCTATTCTGCTTGGGATAATGCAGAAGGCTGTCCTTTCTTTGAACCTGAAGGAAAGCTCCAGGATCTTTGACCGCTGGAACCCTCTGGCTTCAAAGGGAATAGACCGAGGTCTCTTTTGCTCCATAGTGGTCCTGCTTATAGTCCTGATAGCTTCGGCTTCCGGAGTAGCCTATTGGTTCGTCCGTAAAAACGATCAGTTGAGAGCTCTCAATCGAGAACTGGCAAAGGCCAAGGCAGCCTTGGAAGAGGGGAACAGACGACTGGAACTGCTTTCCAAGATGGATCACCTGACCGGAATAGCCAATCGCTTCGGCATAGAGGCGTTCCTGAACAGGGCGGTTCACAAGGCCAGACGGGGAACCCCTTTTTGCGTCGCCATAGGAGATGTAGATCACTTCAAGAGGGTCAACGACGACTACGGCCATCAGATCGGCGACAGGGTGCTGGTCAGGTTGGCCGAGATCTTCGTCGATGCCGTGAGAGCGGTGGATCTCGTGGGACGGTGGGGTGGGGAGGAGTTCATAATAGTTTTCGACGATATGGTTGAGCGGGATCTTTTCCCCGTCGCCGATAGGATTCGTCGAATCGTATCGGAAAACGATTTCGGTCTGGGCCGACCTCTGACGGTCAGTTTCGGAGGGGTCGCCTTCCCCGCCGAGGGTGACCTCAGCCTCAACGATCTGCTGAGGACCGCCGACGACGCCCTTTACAAGGCCAAGGAAGACGGCCGCAACATGGTTGCGATAGAGACTCCCCCCGTGGTCGAAAAGGACGACCCTGTTCCTTAGGACTCTCTGGCCCTTTTCGCTCTCTCCGTGGCCGAGTCGATCAGCTTGTAACGGTTCACGATCGCCCTCTCGCAGGTGGCGTGGAATACCTCGCCGATCGAGTCTGTTACCTTCATGGAGAATACCAGTCTGTTCCCCTTTATCTCATCCAGCTTCAGCAAATAGCTTAGTCCCGTGCCCAGCATGGCTGTCTCGTCGTGCCTAACGCTGTAGCTGAGGCCGACTGTGATGAACCCCTCCGGCAATCTGCCCTCCACCATCTCGGTGGACATACGTACCATCCGCTCTATGCAGGCGGTGGTGGACAGCAGTTGGTTCAGATGAACCGAGAAATTCCCGACTGTGTCGTCTACCTGGACGGTCCTGTTGACCTCCATGGTCTCTCCCTCTTGAAAAAGCTCTCTTACGTCGAGCATGGCCTTCACTCTCCTTTGTGAGGGTCTGTTTTTAAGACTTGGTCCTAATGCATTTCCATTTTAGCACCTTCATCTGTCCGTATCAACGGTTTTAGGTTAGGTAAAAGGGCCGATGTACTCTAGAGGCTCCAGGTGTATATTTATAACTACAATAGAAAATATAGTTGTGGAATACGGAGGTATCGAGATGACCATCAATACTTTGAGTGAGGATCTCGACCTTTTCGTGGAACACGAGAGCCTCAGGGTAAGGTATATGGAGAGAATGGAGCATCTGGCGTCCAAGATGGATCGATTGGACGGTTTGGAGCGAAAGGCCGCCGAGAAGGAGCTTCGAAGTCTCGACAGAAAAATAACCCGGCTCGACAAGGCGGACTTGAAGAGGATCGACAGGCTCCTTAAGGGGGCGTCGGATCTGAAGGACGAGAGGCTTCTGGCCCAGCTTCAGGCTTTGAGGGCCAGATACGGCAGGGAACAGAAAGGTCCCCTTCCTTTGTTGGATCTGGACGGACTGTCCAAGGCCCTGAGACAGAGGATAACCAGAGGAGTTAGCACCATGATGCTCTGTGGTGCCATAGCCATGGGTATAGGGCAGGCTGCTCCCGCCAAGATATCCCTGGCTTCCTCGGGACTTTCGAACCGAGAGGAAATCCACGAGATGGCGAACATACCGGATCTTTTCGATTGGCCGGTGAATAAACTTAATAGGGATCATCCATAACGGAAAAGAGTTAGGACCGGGCAGAGCCCGGTCCTAACTCTTTTTGTCTTCGTTGATTTTCTCCTCTCGAGATGTTACTCTGTTTGTCATCTTAATTAGAAGGCGTGGTTGACAGGTATGACTTGGGACGTCGAGTCTCTGTTGGATCTATCGAGAGGAAAGCTGAAGGACCTGTTGGAAAGGGCGGATTCGATACGCAGGATGAGCGGGGACGGGATAGAGCTCTGTTCCATAGTCAACGCCAGAACCGGAGGGTGTAGCGAGGACTGTGCCTTCTGCGCCCAGTCGGTAAGGTGGAACACGGGATGCCGATCCTCTTTCCTTTCTCTGGATGAGGTTATGTCCGTAGCCAGGAGGTGCCGCGATTCGGGGATCCATAGGTTGTCGTTGGTCACCAGCGGCAGGACCCTTAACGATCGGGAACTGGACCGCCTCTGTGGAATTTACGAGGCCGTCTCGAACGAGGTAGGGCTGAGTCTCTGCGGTTCCCACGGATTATTGGAGGAGGGGCAGTTGAAAAAACTGGCGTCGGCCGGGGTGTCCCGCTATCACTGCAATTTGGAGACCGGGCCAGGGTTTTTCCCCTCGATATGCACCACTCACGGCATAGAGGAGAAACTGCATACTCTCGGTGCCGCCAGGGCGGCCGGGCTGGATCTGTGTTCCGGCGGCCTTTTCGGTATGGGGGAGGCCGATAGAGACAGGGCGGAGATGACCGCTCTTCTATCTAATATCGAGGTGGACTCGATTCCGCTGAATATCCTCATGCCCATAGAGGGAACTCCATTGGCAGGAGCAGCTCCTCTCGACCCAGAGACGGTGCTGCGGTGGGGAGCTGTGATGCAGATAGCCGTTCCCGGTGCGACGGTCCGTTACGCCGGAGGCCGCTCTATCCTGGGAGATGCTGTGTCCATGGGGCTCATAGGAGGCATAGGGGGCCTTCTGACCGGCGATTATCTCACCACGACGGGCAGCTCCGCGAAGGACGACGTGGAGTTGATCGAATCTCTCGGGATGAAACCCAGCCAGAGGTAGCCTAGAGCCTATTCTCCTCTGTGATTTGATGTGATTGACATGTCGAAGGTGATTCTTTAGACTCTTCTTGTATCCGTTTTTCAGATTAGAGATAGGGTTGGGAAGAGGAGGACTATTTTATGGCTCGAGCAGATGAAGCACGTGGTTTGTCCGTGGGGATACAGGTTACCTTGGTGGTCGGTGTCATGATAGCCCTCCTGGTGGGCGTCGTCGTCACCGTGGCGTCGGTGAGGTCCGGTAGGATGATGGAGGATACTATAGACGATGGAGGTCTGGGCTTCGTCGAAAGCCTCCAGACCGGCGCATCTCAAGAGATAGGGTCTCTCAGAAAGTCCAACGAGTCCTTCGTCAATATAGTGGTACAGAGGCTGTCCGGAAAGAGGACCTTCGAGAACGAGGAAATGGTTCCGGTAGGAGACAGAGAGGTCCAGAAGATATTCGTAATGGACGGCGGTCTCAAACTCATCACAGGAAACGAGGTTATGGTGAACGAATGGCAGGAGGCCATGGGAAGCCAGTTCTCCATTTTTCAGGTCACGAAGGAGGGGCTGATCAGGGTTTCCACCACCTTGAAGGATAAAGAGGGGCGTTCTATGCTAGGAGGGCTTTTCGACGATACCACCGATGTCTATAAAGCGACGGTGGACGGTAGAGAGACCTTTGAGGACATAGTCTGGCTGGGAGGAATCCCCTACGCTGGCTGTTACAAACCTGTGGTGGACGCGGAAGGGGCGGTTCGGATAGTAGTCTTCGCCGGAACCCCTCTGGAGTCGGTCGAGAACAGGATACTCGGCTCCAGCCTCGGAGAGGGCAGCTACGGAATAATCTTCGATACGGACGGCAAAGTAGTAGTCCATCCCAAGGTGGAGAGGGGGGTCTCCATGGCGGAGAGCTGCCCTCCCCTCTGGAACGCCTGTGAATCGGCGGGGCTTTCCGACACGACGGACCCCGTGAGTGTCGAATACGACTTCAACGGTCGTCTATCCAGGGGATACGTGCAGAAAATAGAGGGAACCGACTGGTACGCCATGATGGTGGTCAACGCCGACCTTGCCATGGCTCCGATCGGAGCCATGAAGAGGGGGCTCCTGCTCTGGACCCTTCCTCTGGCTTTGGTCGGTCTTGCCCTTCTGGCCTTCGCCGTCATGAAGCTGGTGTCTCCCCTCAAGGAGGTCGTCACCGTGGCGGACCGCATAGCCCAGGGAGACCTTTCCATGGAGATAAGGGGAGACTCGTCCAACCGCAACGAGATAAAGAAAGTGATGGCCGCTTTCGGCCGCATCCTTGAGGAATACCGGACCCTTGTGCAGAAGGTAGAGGACATGAACCGCCGGATAGCCGAGGGATCCAAGGCCATGAACGAAATATCCCGAGACGTCCACGAATCGCTGACCTCGGTGGACGAAGCCTCCAAAGCCGTCGCCGAGATGGTGGACTCCATAGCGGCCTCCGCCGAGGAGACCAACGCCGGAGTGGAGGAAGTATCCTCCGGAGTGGCCAGCTCCACCCAGGTGGTTACCGAGCTGAGCGAACAGGCCAGCGTGGTATCGGAGAACGCCGAGGAGGGACGCAGGTCGGTCGAGGCGGTGACGGACGGAACCGGCAAGGCCGGAGAGGTCAGCGGTCGAGTAGAGGAAGCCGTGGCGGAGCTTGGCAAATCGGTCGAGGGAATAAGCGGCTTCGTCAACACTATAGCCACCATAGCGGACCAGACCAACCTATTGGCTCTGAACGCCGCCATAGAGGCGGCCAGGGCCGGAGACGCCGGTCGAGGCTTCGCGGTTGTGGCGGAGGAAGTCAGGAAACTGGCGGAGGAAAGCAACGAAGCCGCCTCGAACATCCGCAAGGTCATAGAGGAAGTCCAGAAGGACATGTCCGTAGCTGCGAAGGACACCAGGGAAGCCGGAACAGTAATGGGCGATCTGCTGGAGCGTTCCAGACAGGCGGCGGCCAAGATATCGGAGGTGACGGGAGGAGTCGCCTCCATGGCGGAGGGAATCCAGTCCATAGCGGCCGCCTCTGAGGAACAGGCCGCCAGCACCCAGGAGATAGCCCGGGCCATAGACACTATAGCCTCGATGCTCAACGGAGGCCGTGACTCCGCCAAGGACACCGAGAAGGCCGCCAAGGAGATGGCCTCTCGCATGGAAAACCTTCAGATGATAAGGAAGGACCAGCAGAGCCAGCTGGCCGAGCTGAGGGAATTGGTATCGGTCTATCGGCTTGTCGAAGATAGGCCTGCCCTGAAAGGTTGAGAATGTCCTCCGTACGGTCTAATATTGTACGATCGAAGGGAGCGATGGTCATGACCAATATATGGAAAGCGGCCGAGCTGGGTCAGAGCATATGGTGCGACTATATAAGCAGAGAACTTCTGTCCTCCGGCGGATTGGACGAGATGATGGAAAAAGGCGTTCGAGGGGTGACGTCGAACCCGGCTATCTTCAACAAGGCCATCTCCAAAGGGGATGGCTATGACGACGATATAAAGGCCATGGCGAAATCGGGAATGTCCGATCTGGACATTTACGAGGGGCTGGCTCTGGAAGATATTTCCGACGCGGCGGACCGTATGACCCCGGTATTCGAGGCCACCGGAGGGACCGACGGTTACGTCAGCCTGGAGGTGGATCCCCGTCTGGCCGACGACGAGGAACGCACCATCTCGGAGGCTCTAAGGCTTAGGTCCCTTCTCGGAAGACCTAACGTGATGATAAAGATACCCGCTACCGAAGCCGGTATCTCCGCTCTGGAGAGGGCCACCGCCGCGGGGGTATCGGTAAACGCCACATTGATATTCTCAGTGGTTCAGACCGAGGCGGTGGGAAGGGCCTATATCAGGGGGCTGAAGACCAGGCTCGACAGAGGCGACGACGTATCGTCGATCCGCTCGGTTGCGTCTCTTTTCGTCAGTCGTGTGGATTCGGCGGTCGATCCCCTTCTTGAGGAAAGGGCCCCGGAACTTATGGGAAAGATCGCCGTCGACAACGCCAGGTTGGCATACAGTAAATGGGGAGAGATATTCTCCGGGGCGGATTGGCAGCTCCTTGCCAAGGCCGGGGCCTGCCCTCAGAGGATGCTCTGGGCCAGCACAGGCACTAAGAATCGATCCTACAGGGATACCCTCTACGTCGAGGAGCTCATCGGTCCCGACACGGTGAACACCGTGCCTCCTGCGACGATGGATGCCTTTTTGGACCACGGGGTGGTGGAGAACAGAGTCGCTTGTGATCTGGACGGTGCTTTTCACAGAAGACAGAGCCTCGCCGATCTCGGGGTGGACCTGGATCGAATATGTGACGGGTTGAGAGAGGACGGAGTGAATGCCTTCGTGACGGCCTTCGACGAGCTCTTGAATGCGGTTCGGGAAAAGGTGTCTAGCTTCAGATAGATCCAGGCTAAAATGAGGAGGGCGACATGAGGATATCGACTAAATTAATCGGCGGATTTCTCGCCGTGGCCGCCATATGTGCGGTTGTCGGAACTGTAGGCTATCGAGGGATGTCGATCCTCTCCGAGTCTCTGAACGTGCTGGGCACGGAGAAGGTTCAGGCTCTCAAGCTGGTGGAGGAGATAAACTCGGAGCAGCTTACGGTAGCCAAATCGGCGGCCCAGCTCCTTCAGGAAGGACTTCCGTCGGAGAGGCGCCAGGAACTTTACGATTCAATAAAAAACGGATTCATCAGGGCAGAGAGAGCCATAGAGGTTTTCTCGACCATACCGAAGTCCTCCATGGAACAGATGGCATGGGACTCTTTCGGTCCATCCTGGGAGAGCTGGAAGGGGAGCGTCGAGAGGTTTTTGTCCATGTGCGATGAGCTCGACGGTTTCGGGATAGCCGCTCCGACTGCCTTCGAGGCCGACCTGGCCAAGCTTCTGTCTAAGCACGAGGACTGGGTCATAAAGCTGAGCGAGGCCATAGTGACCCAGACCAAGTTCACTGGTGAGCTCGACCCCTCCAAATGCGCACTCGGAGGTTTTTTAAGCTCGTTCCATACGGATAATGGCAAACTGGCCGATATCTTCAAGCTGATGTCGAAACAGCACGAAAAGCTCCACAAGAGTGCGGCCTTCATAAACAAGCTGATAGACAGAAAGGGAACAGTGTCCAACGACGTCATGAGGGAGAGGCTCGAGCTGGCTTACGTCAGCAGAATCCTGTCTCCTCTGGCCAATATGAGGGGGCTTTTCAGGAAGGCCTCCGATGTGGCCCAGCTGTCGGTGGAAAAATACGAGGAGATGGCCCGTTTCTACGGGGAGGAGATGCTTCAGGGACAACAGGCCGTGGTGTCCGTAATGGACGACGTCATCGCCGTGACCGACGGTGAGGTCAACTCCGCCGCCAAGAACGGCATGGCCATGGCTAAAAAGTCGGCCAGGACCGCAGTAGTGTCGGTTGCGATCGGAGTCGTTCTGGCTCTGGGGCTTGGTTTCCTTTTGTCTCGATCCATAACCGGTCCTATAGCCTCGGTGGTGCGTTTTGCCGAGAAGGGTAGAGACGGGGATCTAACCCTGGAGGAATCGGACTTCCAGGTGGGGTCGGGTGGCGAGATGGGCAGGATGGCGGGAGCTCTGGCAGAGATGGTGTCCAAGCAGAGAGACGTCGTCCGGCGGATTCTGCGACAGGCCGGAGAGTTTTCCGATGGATCCGGCACCCTGGCGGCATTGGCCGAGGAGATGAACGCCTCCATGGCAGAGGTCCAGTCCGCTGTGGATAAGGTGGCACAGTTGGCGGAAAACGGAGCGGCTGCCTTGCAGCAGACCTCCGCAGGGGTGGAGGAGATCGCCGCCGGTGCCGAGAGGACCGCTAAGTTCTCCAAGGAGACCGCCGACGCCGCCGAGGAAGGAAGGCGCAGTACCGACGAGGCCGCCTCCGAGATGGGCAAGACCATAGACGAGGTCCACGGTCTAGGGGAGTTCACCGTCAAGACCAAGGACAACATCTCCGATCTCGCCAAATCGGTGGACGCCATAGCCGGTTTTGTGACCACCATAACTACCATCGCCGACCAGACCAATCTACTCGCCCTCAACGCCGCAATAGAGGCTGCCAGGGCCGGAGAGGCCGGTAGAGGTTTTGCGGTTGTGGCCGAGGAGGTCCGCAAGCTGGCGGAGGAGTCGGCCGGAGCGGCCCAGGAGGTGTCCAAGCTCATAGACGAGCTGACCGACAAGGCCCGTCAGTCCGTCTCGGTCGCGGGCAAGACGGAAAAAATGGTGGAGGACGTCATAGAGAAGGCGGAGAACTCCAGGGAGAAGCTCGGGACGGTCCTGAAAGAGGTGGACAGGATAACCGAAGGGGTCGAGGAGATGGCCAAGGTAGCGGAGAACCAGTCGGCCTCGTCTCAGGAGATGGCCTCCG
This sequence comes from Dethiosulfovibrio peptidovorans DSM 11002, assembly GCF_000172975.1. NCBI lineage: Bacteria > Thermotogati > Synergistota > Synergistia > Synergistales > Dethiosulfovibrionaceae > Dethiosulfovibrio > Dethiosulfovibrio peptidovorans. The sequence goes on along the minus strand of NZ_ABTR02000001.1, from coordinate 683,236 downwards.
CCATAGAGTCGGTCTCCAGGACGGTCATGGAGGTCTCGGAGATGATGGAGACCGTACGTACCGCCACGGACGAGACGGCTAGGGCAGCCGACGGAGTCTCGCAGGAGGCACAGACCATGTCCGGTAGAGCGGACGATCTTGTGTCTCTTGTCAAGGTGTTCAAGGTAGATCGTCAGGACCGGGCCTCAGGGCTCGAGCCGTTCGAGGGCTAGTGATCGTGAACTCTCTGATCTGGGGCGGTGTGGCGATTTTCGCCGGTAGTCTCGTCCAGGGATGTGCCGGGTTCGCTTTCTCTCTGGTGGCAGCGCCTTTTCTACTGTTTTTTCTCTCCCAGCAGGTGGTCATTCCCATGCTGGTTTTGGTCAGCATGGGGCTGAACGTGATGGTCTTAAAGGACTGTTGGTCCTCTCTGGATTTCAGGAAGGTGCTGCCCATACTGGCTGGAGGGGTGGTCACACTGCCGCTGGGAATATGGATATTGACGGCCTTGGATCCCAGGGCTTTCAGGCTATTTGTGGGGACCTTCATAATCCTGGTGGCTATGGTGATGCTTTCGGGATGGAGAAAGCCCCTTCCCTACAGCCTCTGGGCTTTGGGACCTATAGGAATGGTCAGCGGCATCCTGAACGGCAGTCTCTCCATGAGCGGACCTCCGGTGGTTTTGTTCCTGACGAATCAGGGAACGGGGAAGGACGAGTTCAGGGCCAACCTGGCGGCGTATTTCATGTCTTTGAACGTCGCCACCATCTCCCTTTACGCCTTCAAGGGCGTCCTGACCGCTCAGGTGCTGGCGATAACCGGGGCCTACGTGCCTGTGTTGCTGGTGGGAACATGGCTGGGGATAAAGGTGTCCAGACTGTTGCCGGAGGAGGTCTTCAGGAAGATAACCCTGTCTCTGATAATAATTACCGGAGCGGTATTGATAGGGTCGAACCTGTAACGAGAGTCGTGAAAATCCCCGAGAGGAAGCTCCCTCTCGGGGATTTTATGGTATCTCTATAGAGGAGATTGTATCACTAAAAAGGCTCGATGGATCGATTTTAGTCTCAGAGCTATTCCTCGTAGAAAACCTTGAAATCCGCGTCAACCTTGCCATGGCCCATGTACCTTGCCCGGTAGTCCCTAAGCAGATCGAGGAATTTAGGGGTAAGCAGGAGTATAGCCAGCAGGTTGACGAATATAGGAATGCCTATGGAGATATCTATGAACATCCACACTTTATAGGTAGGAAGGCCATAGGCCTGGGCGTATAGCACCAGCAAAAATCCCGGCAGGGGGTAGACGTACTTGTTGAATTTAAGCACCTTATCCAGGTTCTTCGAGTGAGGCCCTACGACGTAGGTAAGCAGCGTCTCAAACTGGGCGAAAAGCCCTGTCGATGTCGTGAGACCGAATAGGAAAATACCCACCACCAAGACGGTGGTCCCAAGAGTACCTACTCCCTTGGAGAAGGCGCTTAGTGTCAGAGTTGCCCCGTCCAGGCCGGAGCTCCACTCCCCTGAGTTTATGATCATGATGGCGGTCACCGAGCATATTACCAAGGTGTCCATAAAGACCTCGAATATGCCCATGATGCCCTGTTTCACCGGGTGATTGACCTTTGCGGAGGCGTGGATCATGGGAGAGGAACCCCAACCAGCCTCGTTGCTGTAGACCGCACGGGCCATTCCGACGGAGATCATCTTTGCGAAAGCCGCTCCAGCGAATCCTCCTACCGCTGCGGTTCCGGTGAAGGCACTCTCGAATATGAGCCTAAAGGTGTGGGGTATGGCGGCGGTGTTTTTGAGGATGACGACGAGGGCTCCTCCTATATAGAAAATGCACATAAACGGGACCACCGCTATGGCTATCTTGCCGAGCCCCCTGATACCGCCCCAGATCGAGGCGTAGAGTAGAACCAGAAAGACGAAACTGACCACCAGAAGGTCAATGTTGAAGACCCCCGCTACAGCTTCCGCCACGGTGTAGTTCTGGATGGTGAAGAAATAGCAGATGAGAAATCCTATCAGGAACAGTCCGCTGAGGACCTTCGCCAGACCGTGCCAGCCTCGTTCCTGACCGAGCCCTCTTTGGATATAGTAGGTAGGTCCTCCGTAGGTGCTCTGACCGTCCTCCAGCACCGTCCTATAGTGGACCGCCAGTGTGACCTCGACCATCTTTATAAGCTGGCCGAATATGCCCGCCATCCACATCCAGAATACCGCCCCAGGTCCTCCGACGGCGATGGCGGTGGCGACTCCCCCGATGTTGCCCACCCCGATGGTTGACCCTATGGCGACGCTTACCGCCTCGTAGGGGGACAGTAGCCCAGGGCCGTCGTCGACCTTGCCGGAGAAGATCTGTCCTACGGTATTTTTAAAGATATAGCCGCCGTTCCTGAACTGAAAGCACCCCGAGACCAGGGTAAAGAACACTCCTGAGCCGAGCACCATCACTATGAGTGGAGTTCCCCATACCCAATCGACTAACTGCTCCACAAAGCCCAGAAAATCCATCTATCTCCCTCCCTTCCGGTCTGCATTGTTTTTATGAAAGCTACTTACGAAGAAGGGGCCTGGTAAGACATGTAGGTCCTCCGCCGCCCTTCCAGCATATCTCGGTACCCGGGAACTCCAACACTTCCATGCCAGCCTCCTGTAGCCTGCCCTTGGTGATAGGGTTGCCCTCTATCATGAGGACCAGACCGGGCTCCAGGGCCAGGACGTTACAGGCCATGGTGTCGTACTCCTGGTCTGGAACCTCTATCAGGTTATATCCCCTGTGAAGAAGTTCCTGCCGAAAGGTAACTGGCATCTGTCTGGAGTAGACAACCGCCGCCTTGTGGTCCACAGGGCTTATGAAGGACATCAGGTGAAGGCACTCCTCCGGTCCGTTCCAGTGAGGTATAGGGTAGTCCAGCACCTCGAAGTTACCGGCAGCCAAATCCCTCAGCTGGCGAACTCCCTCGGGGTTGGTCCTGTAGCTGATCCCTACCGCCAGGGTGCTCTCGTCCAACCAGGCCATGTCCCCCGCCTCCATGGTACCCTCGCCCTCTATGGCTCCCAGCCTTGGCAGACCGATGGAGTCGAACAGACGGCCCGCCTCTGTTGCCTCGGTCCTACGCTGGGGCTTGCCCATGTTGAAGAGGACGTAGCCTTTATCGGTGACCATACAGGAGTCCCTGGCGTACATCGAGTCGGGACCAGTTCCCTCCTGGGAGGGGAGGCAAAACACCTCAGGCACGTGGCTCTTTATAACGGATAGAAATGCATCGTATTCGTCCATAGCCTTGGAGTAATTCACCCGCTCGGTGTAGCCCAGGTCCCTCCAGCAGGAGTCCAGGACCTCCTGGCTTCCGTAGGCGTCTTCCGCCCTCTTCACCATTATCTTCTCTATCTTTCCAACTTCCGACTGAGCTCCCCAGGGTTTCATGCAGAGTGCCTCCTTTGAGTTCTTTTAGATTATTTGCTCTTGCATAAATAGGATAGACGATATAAGCTCTTTTCCACAGGGGTTTTATAATAGATTAGGAGATTATAGATTACAAACCCCTATCGTTTCCGGCTATAACTTTACGTTTGAGAGCAAGAGGGAGGACAACATGACCATAAAAGACGGCAACCTACTGGACGACACCGGCCTGGCGATCCTCAGGGAGCTTCAGGCAAGCGGCAGAATCTCCTTCAGGGAGTTGGGAAAGAAAGTGGGGCTCTCCGCCCCTGCAGCCATAGAGAGGGTCCGACGAATGGAGAGCGTCGGGATAATCATGGGATATGGGGCCAGGATAGACCCGGAAAAGGCTGGCTTTCCGATCAGGGCCATGTCCGCCATGTCCACGGACTTCAAAAACCCCGACCCATACCTGGCGGATAAAATAACCGCCATACCGGAGGTCATAAGGTGCCTGAGCATCACAGGACAGGACGACTACTACGTCGAGATAGTCGCTAGGTCAATCAAGGACCTTGAGAGGATCCTCGGAGAGCTGACCAGGATAGGCAAGCTGTGTACCTCCATAGTCCTGTCCTCCATCGAGAAGGACCTAAAAATCTAAAGGACGGCTCCCCGAGAATACCTGAAGTGGATATAACCGGCTTGCCCCTGGAGAAGGTCAAAGATAGCTCGGAGAACAGGGAAAAATACGCCGTAGAACTAGAGAGCTAGTTAGTTCGTGCTATGTATTGTTTTTTTACCACAATAGCCGTATGACGTAAGGATATAGAAGGAGGTGGGCATATGGCTGGAAATACGACAAATATCAGCATTCGTATGGATTCCGATCTAAAAGCTCAGGCAGAGACTCTCTTCGGAGAGATGGGTATGAATCTCACAACAGCTTTTAACATCTTTGTTCGCCAATCGTTCCGTGAGGGCAGAATTCCCTTTGAAATCTCTCTGAACCATATAAACAGGGAAACCATGGCTGCGATGTTGAAGGCGGAGATAATCGCCAAAGACCCTTCGATTAAGGGCTACACCGATTTAGACAAGCTTTTTGCTGATCTCAGAAAATGAGAAAGACAAAGCTAACGGTAAAACCGACCTCTCAATTCAGAAGGGACTACAAACTAGCCATAAAGCGTGGACTAAAGATAGAGCTCATGGAAGATGTAATCTCTATACTGGCTATGGCTGAGGAGCTCCCCCCAAAAAAATAGGGATCACACTCTTTCCGGGAATTGGGCAGGGCATCTAGCGTGTCATATTCAGACTGATTGGTTACTGGTGTATCGTGTGGAAGCATCTGTCCTGGTGTTGACCCTTACCCGGACAGGAACACATGCGGATCTTTTCGGGAAATAAAGCACCCTGTGGGATAGAAAATCCCTCAGGGTGCTTGTGTTTTAAGCATGCCTGTATACTGCCTCACGTCGAGGTACAGGGCATCGTCCGGCAGGGCGGAGCCGAAATGACCTCTCCGAGGAAGGTCGAAAGTGAGTTTTTAGAGGAGCCCTTAAGGCTGTCTCGTGATTCGTACCTTGTGTATTCTCTGTCCCGACAGCTTTGAGACCTGGAAGGAGAAGTTCTCCCATTTTACCTCTGCGCCGGTCTCCGGAAGGGTCTTGAACTGTTCGAGAAGCCATCCGCTCAGCGTGGTTGCGTCTGTCTCCGGCTCGTATGGGACGTCCAGAAATGCCTCGAAAAGCCTCTTTATGTAGATGTCCCCGTTGGCCATGTAGACGTTCTCCTCTATCTTGGTGACGTTTTCCTTTATGTCGTCGTGTTCGTCGTAGAGCTCGCCAACCAGCTCCTCCAGCAGGTCCTCCAGAGTGACTATGCCGGAGGTCCCTCCGTATTCGTCCAGCACCACCGCCATGTGGGTGTGGCTGGAGCGGAGTATCTTGAGGCTGTCCATGAGGCTGGCGCTTCCCGCTATGAGGATGGGGCGCTTCATCATGTCCCGGATGACCGGTTTTTTGCCGGAGGTTACGGCGGCCAGGTAGTCCTTCTCGTAGAGTATGCCCACTATGTTGTCTATCGAGCTCTGGTAGATCGGTATCCTGGAGTAGTGGTTCGCAACTATCAGTCCTGTCACTACCGAGGGATCGTCGTCCACCTCTATCGCGAATAGGTCCACCCTGGGAGTCTGGACCTCCCAGACCTCCAGTCCGTTGAAGTTGACGGCGTTCTCCACCAGCTCCCTCTCGGAGAGGGGGAGGGTTCCCTCGCCTCCCATGGTGTCCACTATGCTGAGCAGCTCGTCGTGGGTCACGGTGGGTATCAGGGTTCCTCCGGTCCTGCCGTGTCTCAGGGCAGATGTTATCCTGGAGGTGAGGGTGCAGACCGGGTTCAATACGGACACGAAGAACTTCACCATCGGGGCCGAGGCCAGGGCGAAGGGTTCCGCTCTGTCCTTGACCAAGGCCTTGGGCAATATCTCTCCGAACAGTATTATGAGGATCGTCATAAGTACGGTGGCGTAGACCGCTCCCATAGGGCCGAACATGGACGTCAAGACGGCGGTGGCGGCGGATGTTATAAGTATGTCCACGATGTTCCCGCCTATCAGTATGGCCGATACTGTGCGGTTGAAGTCCTTGGCCAGCTCCATGGCGCTGGATGCGCCTGGCCTCTCCTCCTCTACGAAGCGGCGGAGCCTGATCTTGTTGACGCTGGAGAAGGCCGTCTCGCTGGCGGAGAAGAAGGCCGACAGTGCGAACAGAAGGACGAAGGTTATAAGAGCGCTGAAAAGTGTTCCAGTTGCCATAAGTGATCCTCCGAAAGATGCAGTCTTTTTAAATACGCTCGGGCGAGACAGGCTTTCGTCGGAGCTACCTCACGGAGGAGACTCCGACGTATTTTATAGATGTTCCCAGCAGTTTATTATTATAGGTGCAGGGACCGTTATAGGAGTCTAGATCTGTGCCTGTTTTTCCATCTCGTAACGTTTTTCTATTTTCTCTTCCAGGGAGATAAAGGCCTCGACTGTCTCGGGGCAAAACTGGATTCCCGCCAGCGATCGTATTTCCTCGAATCCCCAATCGACTGGTTTCGCTTCCTTATAGGGCCTGGGACTGACCATGGCGTCGAAGCTGTCCACCACTGCCACGATCCGGCCGTAAAGGGGAATTTCCTTGCCTTTCAGCCCCTTAGGATATCCCGAACCATCCCATCTCTCGTGATGGTTCAACGCCACAGATGCGGCGGTCATGAGGACTCCGGAGGAGAATCGGTTGAGCAGTTTCCACCCGAATATCGGGTGTTGTTTCATTATCTCCCATTCCCGATCGGTAAGAGATCCGGGTTTTAAGAGGATAGAGTCTGGGACGCCTATCTTTCCGATGTCGTGGAGAGGTGCGGCCAGTCCCAGGGAGATTACCTCGTCCTCCGGCTCGCCTATGGCCTTGGCCAGGGCCATGGACAGCCAACCGACTCGGGATGTGTGTTCGTATGTGTCGTTGTCCCTCATCTTTGCGATTAGGTTGAGGGTCTTCAACAGGTCGGATAGGAGGTTCTCGTTTTTGCTGGCTATTATGTCCATCGATTTTCGGTCTTCCGCATGGAAGCTTTCGAAGCCCTCTATCTGGCTGGCGAAGTTGTGTCTGTAGACGTAGAAGCTCGACGCTTTCAGGGCCAACTCAAGTCTGGTGCCCAGCTGGTTGGGGTCCACCGGCTTGGTCATGTAGTCGTCCGCTCCGGCCATGACGGCCCTCTTGACCGTCTCGGAGCTGTCGTCGGAGGTCAGCATTATTATCACCGCCGGTATCTCCATGGACCTTATTCTGCCGGTGGTCTCTATCCCGTCCATCCCCGGCATGACTACGTCCATCAATATCATGTCGACGTCCGAGTCGACTCCCAGCAGCATGGACAGGGCTTCCTCTCCACTTTCGGCCTCCATCACCCTGTAGCCGAGGTTCTTTATCCCCATGGCCAGGACCTTGCGGGTTATCCTGTCGTCCTCAACTATCAGTACAGTAGCCATAGTGGCCTCCCTTATCGCTCTGGTTCGACGTACCTTTTCCAGCCGCCTCTTTTCAGTTCGTCCGTCAGTTTTCTCAGAGATAGTTCGAGTTCTTTAACCACCTCGACGGAAGCGGTAAGATCGGCTTCCTTGGCAAGTCTCTCAAGTCGGACGCATATCTCCCAGGCCTCTCGGGCTCCTACCGTTCCGAGCGATCCTTTCAGGCCGTGAGCCGCCTTTGCCGTCTCCTCCGGCGACCTCTTTGCGACGGCCTGAGACAAGCTCTCTAGCTGGGACGGCAGATTTTCAATAAAATCGCCTATGACCTCTTCCATTATGGCCTGGTCCTTTCCAACCATTTCCAGGAGCGCTGCGATCCTGTCGGGATCCAGGATTCCATCGGATTTATCCACCGGAGTGGGAGTTGCTTCCGATGTCTCCGGAAGCAGGGCAGTTACGGCCCGGAACAGATCCTCTCTGTTGACCGGTTTGGTGACTATGTCGTCTACTCCCGACTCCAGTATGGCTGATTTTTCCTCCGCCATGGCATAGGCTGTAAGGGCTATCACCGGAAGTCTGGGACGTCCCGACCGTAGCTCTTCCCGTCGGATCTTCCTGGTGGTCTCCTTCCCGTCCATTACAGGCATCTGTATGTCCATCAGAACCAGGTCCGGTCTGGCCTCGTCTATCTTTTTCAGTGCCTCCGTGCCGTTGATCGCCAGGTCCACCTGAAAGCCCCGTCTCGCCATGGTCCTTCTCATTATCCTGGCGTTGAATTCGTTGTCCTCCACGACCAGCACGGACTTTCCGACTCCGAACAGATCCTGATCGCCCAGTTCCTGCGGCGTAGAGCCCGCTTCCTCCGGGGTTATGGATTTTATCAGGGTTTTCTTCAACACGCTGTCCGGGATGGGCTTAGTCAGAAACCAACGTATGCCGAGATCCCTGCATCTGGATTTTACTTCCGGCCCGTCTAGGGAGCTGAACATTATGGCCGCCTCCGGCATGGCGTTCTCTTGGTTTAGCCTTTCAAGCACGGTAGGTCCGTCCATGTCTGGCATATGGCAGTCCAGTATCATTATGTCCGCCGATCTTCGATTTTTTCCGGTCAGTATGTTCAGGGCTTCCTCTCCTGATTTTGCTTGGTGGACTTCCATGCCCCAGGCGGACAGCTTGCGGCTAAGTATGGCCCTGTTGGTCTCGTTGTCGTCCACTATAAGGGCCGAACGGGATCTCAGTTCGGGATGGAGGTCCTGCCTGTTTCGATCTCCTATCGTCAGGGGAATAGTGAAGCTGAAGACGCTTCCCTTTCCGGGAGCGCTTTGAACCTCCAGTTTGCCTCCCATGATCTCCACCAATTTTTTACATATGGACAGGCCGAGTCCTGTGCCTCCGTAGCGCTTGGTCGTCGATACGTCGGCCTGGATGAAGGGAGAGAATATCCTGGCTATTTCTTTTTCGGACAGCCCTATTCCTGTGTCTTCTATCCTTATCTCTACCGAATCCATCTTTGCCGTTTTTTCCATAGCCTTCACCGACATGAGGATCTCCCCTTCGTCGGTGAATTTGACTGCGTTGCTAAGCAGGTTGACCATTATCTGTCTTATCCTCACCGAATCGCCTATGTAGCTTTCCGCCAGCTCCTCGTCTATGTCTACGTTCAGTTCCAGGCCCTTGCCGTGGGCTTCCTTAGCGAGGTAACTGGCGGATTTCCATGCGACCTCGCCAAGGTCGAAGGGGTGGCTGTCTATCTCCATGTGTCCCGATTCGATCTTGGATATGTCCAGTATGTCGTTGATTATGTCCATCAGCGAACAGGAGGCTTCGTGTATCGTCTCCAGATATTCTCTCTGGTCCTCGTCGTAGGTGGTCTCCAGGGCGAGCTCGGTCATGCCCAACACGGCGTTCATCGGGGTCCTGATCTCGTGGCTCATGTTGGCCAGAAAGGCGCTCTTCGCTCTGTTGGCCCTCTCCGCCTCTTCCTTGGCCTTTCTGAGCTCGACGGCGTTTTGAATGAGGGCCGTGACGTCCTCCATAACCCCTACCACACCGGAATTATTCTCGTTCAACCGGAAGGCCGCCTGATTGAAGAAAAAGCGGTATTCCTGGCCGTCGATATCCATGGGAAGCTGGAATCGGACCGGTTCGTGGCCGTTCAGAACCCTCTCTCCGAGGTCCATGAGTTTTTCCGCTGCCTTCGTGGGCAGCAGCTCTACCATGGATGTGCCGATCGTTCCCCATCCCTCTTTGCCGAGCAGGGAGGAAAAGGCTCTGTTACAACCCAGTATTATGCCGTTTTTATCGAAGTAGTAAACCGGGTTTGGGATTGTATCCAATAAGACCTGCATGAAGGATAGCTGTCCCTGAAGGGCGCTTTCCGCTTTTTTTCGGTCCCTTATCTCGGTCTTGAGCCTTTCGTTGTGTTCCTTGACGGTCGTCTGATTTTTTTCCGCCTCATCGACCTTGGCCTTCAGTATCACGGCCTTGGTGTTTTCCCTCAGGAGGAAGAGTCCGCCTCCCAGGAGCAGCAGAGCGGAGGCTCCCATTATGATCAGGTTGCCGTAGGGGGTTGCGGAGCCGAAGATCCTGTCTCTAGGGGTCACTAGGAAGAGGAACAACGACGCTCCCGGAACCGCCGCCTTTGCTGCCAGGACCTCGGTGGGCTTGTCCTCCTCTCCCACCTTTACCTCCATCGGTTCCTCCGCTCCCTCCAGGTGGTGGAATATCTTGCTGGCCTCCTTGGGGTTCTCGAACGGCGACGTCACCCTCTGTCCGTTCCAGGTGGTGAGGAATATGTTGTTCCACGGTTCGGTGCTCTGTCTCGCTCTGAGTCTGGTCAGTATGTCCGACGGGGTCATCCACAGCACTATCTGACCCTCGTACTTCCCCTTGTAGAAGTAGGGGTATGATATCACCAGTCGGCTTTCTCCGTTCTCCCACTCGGTTACGATCCGCCCCGAGGGGTTGAGAGTGTAACGGTATTTGAGCCAATCGGGAGGGTTGCCCTGTACTGCCGGGGTCACTGCGAGGGGGCTGCCGTCGCCCAGTATTACCGCTATTCTGGAGTAGACCATGTCGTTTTCGAACATTGTGTTCTGGAGCTTTCTCTTCAGCAGGGTCTGAAGGTTTTCCCGGCTGGCCTTAAGCCCGTATTCCCTGGACATGCCGAGGTCCCGCCCTTGAAAGTAGGCGGTAAGTTCCTTGCTCTCCGCTATGTCGTAGGCATCCTGTCTTCTCTCGAATAGTATGTAGCCTATTATTGAGGCCATGTTGTCCGCCTGTATCTGGAGGGCTTTCACAGTCTGTCTCTCGAAGGATCTCTGAGACCGGTAGTTTACCACTATCAGGACCGCTATCAAAGCCAGAAAAAGACCGACCGATACAGCCAGGGCCTTCTTGAGCGTCGGTAAGGAGCGCTTCATGGGAATTCCGTTATGGACGGATAGTATTTCTCCACCATGAGGGAGTACTCTCCTTCGTCAACCAGTTCGGAGAAGAACCTCTCGAATTCCTCTCTCAGGTCGGATCCCTTTGGAAAGGCCACTGCCATATCCTGTTTATGAGAGATCGGGCCTAGAACCTTGATCTGGCCGGGCCACGAGGCCAGGCCGACCAGGACGTCCGGGACGTCCAGAAGCAGCAGCTCCGAACGACCGGAGATAAGGGCTGGGATCAGGTCGTTCAGGTTCCCCTCGAAGTACGCGAGCTCTTTAGCTAGATCTCTTAGCCCGTACAGGGCGGGATCCAAACAGGTGCCGGGAGAGCCCATTAGGGATTTTCCCCTCACCAGTTCCTTGGTTGACTCTATGTCCTTCGTCGGGTCGCCCGACGGTTTTATTGGTCTTATCGGGTTGTTGGCTCGAGTCACAAGCCAGACCTGGGTGGTGAAGGTGGGGCTGGAGAAGTCGAGCAGTTTCTCTCTCCAGCCCAGGACTGTCAGGCCGGAGGCTATAAGGTCTCCTCTTATAGGTCTCGTCGTCTCGGAAAGAGATCCGTCTTTTTTTATCTCTTTTCCCAGGAGGTCGGGCACGAGATTTTGCCAGTCCGTCGGGACGAAAGAGTAATTCACCCCTAGGAAGGAGGCGAATCTTTTCATCAGCTCCACGTCGAGTCCGTCTCCGCTTCCGCTCACGAAGTGAGCGTAGGGCACGCCGAGATGGCGAAGTTCTCCTTTCTCCCTGATTTCCTTCAGGCTTTCCCCCTGGGCGGACGAGACGCACAGAACCGATAGGAGCAGGAAGAGAAAAACCGTTCGTTTCATGGATATCCCTCCTCTATAGGAAACACTACCACCTCTTTCATTATACATCTCGTTTCTTCCTATGCGACAAAAGGGACGCCTCGAGGCGTCCCTTTTGTCGTTCCCTTCAGTCGAAGCGTTCTAACGGATCGTTATCTGGTCTCCGTCGGAGAGACTTTTCCCTCCCAGGACGATCAGTCGATCTCCTTCCGCAAGTCCATCCTGTACATTGACGTCCCTTCCGACGGATCGCCCCAATGAGACCGGTTTCTTTCTCGCCTTTCCGTCCTCCACCACGAAGACGAAAGAGCCGCCCTCCTCGGAGATCACCGAGTCCATCGGTATCATCACGGTGTTTTCCATGGTTTCCTCAACGATGAAGACCCTGGCGAACATTCCGGGCTTGAGGTCCCCATCGTTCTCCACAGCTACCTCCACCTGTGTCGTCCTGGTGCTGGGGTCTACGAAGGGACTGACCCGATAGACCTTGCCCTCCAGCTTGGTCCCTCCTATCGTCACGAAGGCCTTCATTCCCTGTTCTATCAGTCTGGCGTGGCTTTCCGGAGCCTGGATGACCGCCTTCAGCCTTGATATGTCGGCGATCCGAGCCAGAGGGGTCTGAGGGCTTATCATCTCTCCCGGGGTCCTGGCGTAGTCGTTTACCACGATCCCCTGAATGGATGCCTTCAGCGTGTATTCGGACAGGTCGACCTGTAGTCTTTCCAAGTTGGCCCTATTTTGTCGGACTTGGGCTCTGCTGAGATCTACCGCTGCCTTGGCGGTTCGGTAGTCCGTTTCCTTCGAGTCCAGCTGTTGCTGGGTGGAGAACCCTTCTTTGACCAGCCTGAGATAGCGATCCCTCTCCCTCTTGGCGTTTTCAAGCTCCGCCATGGCTTGGGCAACCTGGGCCTGGGCGACGGCTATCTGTGCCTCGGCCTGAGATATCTGGGCGTCGACGTCTCTGTGGTCCAGCTCCGCTATAGGGTCTCCGGGAGAGACCGAATCGCCCTGTTTCACGAAGCTCTTTATCAATCTTCCGTTTACCCTGGGGTAGAGGGTAACCTCGTCTACTGCCTCTAGGGTGCCGTTCTCGGAGAAGCCCCTTTCCACCTTGGGAGTTATCTCCACGGTCTGCACGGTCACGACGGCGTTTTGAGCGAACCCGGTGGATCCCCAGAGCAACATGGCCGCCAGAGCGATGACAACGGCTATTTTCATCTGTCTTCACCTCCGTCTTCTTTCAGGATATGGGAGACAAGCTCTCCCTCGGTTCTCTCCAGAGCCGCCACCTGGACCGAATATGCGCTAACCGCCGTGGCGTGTTCCTTTCTGGCCTTGGTGTAAGATGCCTGGGCGTCCAGAACGTCTATCTGGGTGCTGACTCCCTCTCTGTAGCCTACCTGGGCCAACCTAAGGGATTCCGAGGCCAATTCGAGGTCTTTCGACGTGGATTCCACCGCCTGTTTCGCCGTCTCCAGGTTAAGCCAGGCCTGGGAGACCTCGCTTCTTATGGCTTCCCGAAGCTTTTGAAGGTCCAGCTCTTTCTGTCTCAGGTTGGCCTTTTCCGTCATTATCTGGGCCTTGGTGACGTTCCTGTCCAGTATCGGGACGTCCACCTCCAGGGCTATCTCCCAGTCGTCGTCGTCGGTACCGTCGCTTTCCTTGGGGTCGTCCCAGGTATAGGAGGCTTTCAGATCGACCTTAGGTCTCAGTCCGCTGGCGGCGATCTGTATCTCCTGTCGCTGTGTCTCCAGCGATGAAAGGGACGCCTTCAGGTCCGGCCTGTTCGCCATGGCCCTTTCGAGAGAGCCCTCTCTGTCGCCGACGTAGGGGACGAAGTCGAGATCTCCCGAGATATCCACGTCCGATTCGGGGTCCATCCTCAGTGTGGTCAAAAGGGCGATCTTCGCCGATTCCAGGTCGTTGATGGCGGTTATGAGCTGGGTTCTGTAGCCGCTCAGCTGTTGTTCCGCTCTAGTGACCTCGAAACGGTTTGCGATGCCCAGGGCCTCTTTCTTTACGACTTCCTTCAGGTGACTCTCGGCGAAGGCCATCGAGTCCCTGGCTGCAACCACGTTTTCCCTCAAGTGGAGAACGTCGTAGAACTGGCGTATGACCGAGTAGGCCACAGTCTCCTTTGCGTCGGTCACTGTTTCCAGAACGGAGGTTTCGTAGGCTTGGGATTGTTTGAGCAAAGCGGTGGCTTTTCCCCCTGTGTACACCGGTTGGGTGGCAGTTATCGATATGCCGTAGGAGTTTGCCTCTTCCGCAAGAGCGTGTCTTTCGTCCTGTCTTTTGTATTTGCCCCCTAGAGAAAGAGATGGAAAGAGTGCCGATCGGGCTACCAGCTTTCCCGCCTCGCTCTTGTCCATGTCCTGGGCGCTCTTCAGAACCTCTATTCCCTCTTCCACCCCGATCCTGACCGCGTCTTCAAGGGTCAGGGAGGTTGCGGACACGGGCGGTGCGGCGGAAAGTATCGCCATCATCGCGACGGCGATGCCTATCGTTTTCTTCGTTTTCATCTGGCTGTCTTACCCCTTTCGGTAGTCTGTCCGGGAAGCCGTCCGGAGGCTGCCATCCTGCGTCCTCTGACGATGGCGCCAGCCCTGGAGAAGACTCTCTTCACCCGGTCCGTCATGTCGTCGACGATCAGGTATATCACCGGGATGACCACCAGAGTCAGAAGGGTGGCGGTGAACAGGCCCCCTATGACCGTTATGGACATAGGCTGTCTGATCTCGCCTCCTTCGCTGAGTCCCAGGGCTATCGGAAGCATTCCGACCATGGTGGAGCAGGTGGTCATGAGTATCGGTCGCAGCCTCAGGGGTGCGGCTTTCATTATGGCCGAGATCTTGTCCATGCCCTGTTCCCTCTGTTGGTTGGTGAAGTCGACCAGGAGAATGGCGTTGTTTACCACTATTCCCACCAGCAGGATTATGCCCATAAAACTCATCACGCTGAGTCTTATCCCGGTTAACAGGAGAAGTCCGAAGGCACCGGCGGTCATCAGGGGTAGTGCGAACATGATGGTAAGAGGGTGCATGAAGGACTCGAACTGTATTGCCATCACCATGTAGACCAGCAGTATGGCGAATGCCAGAGCTGTGGTGAGAGACGCGAAGCTCTCCCTCATGTTCTCAGTGTCCCCTGAGGGAAACATGGTGACCGAGCCGTCCGAAGGGGCGTAACGGTCGAATATCTCCTCGAGCTGTACTATTCCCTCTCCGGGGGATATGCCGTCGGTGTTGGCCCCTATTCCCAGGGATCTCTGTCTGTTGTGTCTCTTTATTACGTTAGGGGCCAGCTCTATCCTTGGGGTCACCAGGCCCGGAAGTCTTACGAGCTCGCCGTCTCCACCCCGAACCGCTATGTCGGAGATCTTCTCAGGCGCGTCCCGATCCTCCGCTCCGGCTCTGAGCCTTATGTCGTAGCGATAGCCTCCCTCTTTGAAGCTCCCGGCATTGGTTCCTCCGAAGTAGGTCTTTATCTCCGTCGACAGGTCCCTCATGCTGATCCCCAGGTCGTCGGCGAGGTTTCTGTCTATGTCCAGGTTTATCCTGGGTTTGTTCATTCTGAGGTTTGTGGTTATGTCCACCAGGCCGACGCTCTTTTGCTCCAGCTCCGCCTTCATGGCCTCTCCTATGTCGGCCAGTTCTTCGGTGCTGTCTCCCTGAAGGACCAGCGATATGTCCGATCCTCCCCAACGTCCCAGTGTGATATCTACGTCTCGATAGACCGCCAGCTTCTTGCGGTATTCTCCCATTATGACGTAGAAGGGAGCCCTTTCGTCCCTGGGCACCAGCTCAACGGTTATTGTCCCTTTATAGACTTCGCCGCCCTGTCCCGATCCCACCGTGCCGTAGGTGTAGACCACTCTAGGGTCCTGACGGACCAGTTTCCCCAGTTCCAGGAGGAAGTCCTCTGTCTGTTGCAGAGAGGCCTCTGCGGAAAGCTCGAAGTTTATCTTGAATCGTCCTCTATCCTCGTTGGGAAAGAACTCCGAGCCCAATTGAGTGGCCATCCAGAGTCCGGAAGCGAATATGGCTACCGCCACTATCAGGGTTATGAGCCTATGTCTTACGGCTGCTCCAAGCAAACCGGTGTAGAGCCGCTCCAATACCAGGAACGGGGCCTCCATGGCCCTGGTGAGTGCCGATTCGGTCTGTCGTCCAAGTATCCTGGAGCAGAGGAAGGGGGTCAGTGTAAGGGACAATATCAGAGATATAAGTATGGTCATGGCCACCGTTATTCCGAAGGCGTAGAAGAACCGCCCTATTATGCCGCTCATGAAGGCCACCGGCAGGAAAACGGCCATGGTGGTCGCGGCTCCGGCCAGGACGGAGAACCCTACCTCGGAACCTCCGTCGGCGGAGGACCTCATGGCGGTCTTGCCCATCTCCTTGTGACGGTGGATGTTCTCCATCACGACTGTGGTGCTGTCGACTACCATGCCGACAGCCAGGGATAGCCCCAGCATGGTCATGTTGTTGATGGTTACGCCGAGACCGTCTAGGACGATAAGTGTCCCTATGAGGCATACCGGTATGGTTATGACCGCAACGAAGGTGGCCCTTATGGTACGGAGGAATAGGAACATTATGATCGAGGTCATCATGATTCCCATGATTATGTCTCCTCTGACGCCGTTCATGGATCTTATGATGAACCGAGACGTGTCCTGGACGATCTTCAGCGATATCCCCTTCGGAGCGGTGGCGTTCAGAGTGTCTACCATGGCCTTTACGTCTTTGGCCAGGGCGACCTCGTTGGTGCCCCTCTGCTTACGGATCTGTATGAGGATGGTCTCCTTCCCGTCGTAGGTGGCTATGCTTCGTCGGTCCTCGAAGCCGTCCTCCACTCGGGCGACGTCCTTCAGCCTCACCAGTGCGCCGTTTCTTCGGGCTACAGCCATCTGGCTCAGCGCCTCTATGGAGCCGTATTCTCCGGCCAGTCTGATGCCGAACTCCTGGCTTTCCGACTCTATCCTTCCTGCCGGGAGCTCGACGTGCTTCTCGTTGATGGCGTTTTTGATGTCCGTGGCGGTCAATCCTCGAGCCTGTAGGGCTATGGGATCCAACCAGATTCTTATCTCCCTTTCCCTGAGTCCGACCGCCTGGGCGTTGCCGACTCCTTTCACCGTCTGGAGCCTCTGCCTCGCGATCTTGTCCACGTAGGTGGAGGTGGATCTCATGTCGGCGGTGCTGTTGACCGCTATGGTCATGATGGCCATGTCGTCGAAGCTGAACTTGTCCACCACCGGGTCGTCCGCCTCGTCGGGCAGACTTCCTCTGGCCAGGTTCACCTTGGCCCTGACGTCCGATGCGGCTACGTCGACGTCCTTATCCAGCTGGAACTCTATGGCTATCACCGATCTTCCCTCGTAGCTGCTGGAGTCGATGTTCTTTATGCCGTCTATGGTGTTGATCTGCTCTTCCAGTACGTCTGTTATGTCGTTGTCCACCACCGATGGGCTAGCGCCCTCCATGGTGGTCTGAACCATGACGTAGGGCAGGTCCACGTTGGGCATCCGTTCCATCCCCATGTTGGCGAAGGCATATACCCCGAACACTATCAGTGCGGTGGTCAGTATGACCACCGTGACCGGTCTTACGAGGGCTGTCTCTATGAGTTTTCTCATGGGATCTTCTCCTCTGTTTTTCTGGGGAGTTCCGGTACGGTCTCCCACGTTTATTTTAACTTGTTAACGGGGGTTATTTTAGGGATTTCACGGGGCTACGTCAACGAAAGGAGGTCTCGCCTAGGCGAGACCTCCCGATTATATAGCCTTGAGGGATAATTATGTCAGACGTTTCTCTCTTTTTTTGCCCTCATCCAGGAGGAGAAGAGGGAGATCGCCGCAAGGGCCAGGAACAGCACCGTTATCGGTCTCGACCAGAGAAAATCGTAATGGCCCTGATACATGAGCACCGCCCGTCGTAGGTTGCTCTCCGCCATGGGGCCGAGTATGACTGCCAGAATGACCGGCGATGCCGGCATCTCGACCTTCTGCATCAGATAGCCTATTACTCCGAATCCCAGGGCCACCCATACGTCGAAGACACTGTTGTTCATCGAGTAGGCTCCCACCACCGAGAGGGTTATGATTACCGGTATGATGACCCTCTTTGGTATCTCCACGACCCGGCAGAAGAGTTTCACCCCGAGCAATCCCAGGGCGAGCATGAGGACGTTGCCCACCAGCATGGAGGCGAATAGTCCGTATATTACGTCGGCGTTCTGGGTGAAGAGCAGAGGTCCCGGCTGTAGCCCCTGTATTATGAGGGCTCCCAGCATTATGGCAGCTACCGCGTCTCCCGGTACTCCTAGTGTGAGAAGAGGTACCAACGCTCCTCCCGTTACTCCGTTGTTGCCCGCCTCTGGGGCGGCTATGCCCTCCATACACCCGGTTCCGAATGCCTTGGAATTCTTGGAGGACCTCCTGGCCTCGTTGTAGGTCACGAAGGCGGCTATATCGGCACCCGCCCCCGGGATGGACCCTATGATCGTTCCCATCAAGGCGGACTTCAGCATCGTCGGTAGAAGGCCGATGGTTTCCTTGAGAGACACGATCCCTCTCTTGAAATTCGTGTCTATCTTGCTCCCTACTCGGAAGTTTTCCATCTGTACGAAGGCCTCCGAAAGGGCGAAAAGGCCTATGAGCACCGGTATAATTGAGAAGCCGTTGTAGAGGTGCATCTGATTGAAGGTGAATCTGGGGTAGCTCGTTACGGGGTCCAGCCCCACCGTCGCAACCAGCAGCCCAAACATCCCGGCTAGAAGCCCCTTTATGGGGTGTTTCCCCGATATGGAGGCTATTATGGAAAGACCGAAAACCGCTAGGGCGAAGTATTCGGGAGCGCCGAATCGGAGGGCGAACTTGGCCAGTATCGGCGAGAACGATATGAGCATAATAGTGCTCACCATGCCTCCTACGAAGGAGGCTATGGCGGATATGCTCAGGGCCTTTGCGGCCTCTCCCCGGCTGGCCATCTGATGGCCGTCCAAAACTGTGGCCGCTGCGGCGGGGGTGCCGGGGGTCTTCAGGAGAATCGCCGATATGGATCCTCCGTAGATGGCCCCTATGTATATGCCTACGAGAAGAACCAGCGCTCTGGTGGACTCCATCCCAAAGGTCAGAGGAAGCAGCACGGCCACTCCCATGGTCGCGGTAAGTCCCGGCAGAGAGCCTATGGCTATGCCTCCCATCACCCCGAAGAACAGGAAGGGGAAGACCTGGGGCGACAGGGCGGTTCCCAATCCCTGTACGAGGAGATCTATCATAGTTCTACGCCTCCCTTTCTAGAGGAAGAATATCCCCTCCGGGAGGGGTACGGTCAGAAGTTTATAGAAAACCCAGTAGATGATCAGAGTAGCCGTAGTCGGCAGAATCAACAGCAAGGGTATCTTTTTCACTCCGAAGGTCAGAAGTATGGCTACGTTCAGCATAACGGTGGATATTATGAAGCCTAAGGGTTCCAGAGCCCAGGAATATACTCCCACTATCACGGCACCGGCTAAGGGGCGAAGGATCCCGGGGCCGAACATCGTTTTTTCGTCTCCCTCTTCGGTCAGAGTTTTTCTCGATCCCCAGAGAAGGGATATGGCCATGATTACCATGGCTATGGCGACCATCCTCGGAAAGAAGGTGGCCCCCAGGTAGTTGTCTGTTATAAGGGTTTGGTCGAACAAGGTCGTCTGGTATAGTGCGGCCCCTCCCAGCGACATGAAGACCAGGGCGGCGACTGCATCGGCTCTTCTCATGTGGAATACCTCCCAAAGATCCGGGGCACCTTTAAAGATGCCCCGGAATGTAGGGGCCTACTTGCCCTGCTGCTTTTTGACGGCCTCGACTATCGCCGTAAGACCCTTCACGTCTTTCTCCATGAATGAGGTGAAGTCCTTCGAGTTCATGTAACGGATGCCCAGCTTTCTCTTGTCCATGAATTCCTGGAACTCGGGGTCTGCCACCGCCTTGGCGAAGGCCTCCTCGAGGGTTGCCTTTACGTCCTCGGGGGTTCCCTTAGGCACAGCCAGGCCTCTCCACGTACCGGTCACTATGGGGTATCCCAGCTCGGTCATGGTAGGAACCTCGGGCAGGCCTGGGAGTCTGGCGTCGGAGCAGACTCCCAGAGCCTTGAGCTGTTTTGCCTGTATCTGGGAGATGGCCTCACCGGGGTTGACCATGGTGAAGTCCACATGGCCGCCCATGACGGCGGGGATGGCCTCGGCCGCTCCGTTATAGGGGATCTGGTTGAAGGTGACGTTCTGGTTGAGCTCCAGTGCCAGGAGGTAGAAGTTCGGCTTCGCCGTGCTGGCGAACTTGACGCTGCCCGAGTCGGCCTTGGCCGATTCGATCAGTTTCTCGACGGATTGGAACTCGGAGTCCGGACGGACCAGGACGATGGCTGGGTCCTCGTTGACCAGAGTTATGGCGTCGAAGTCGGAGGGCTTCACCTGGGCCAGCCCCATCTGGAAGAGCCAGGCTATCTCCCTGGTGACCATGGTGACGGTGTATCCGTCCTTTTTGGACATGGCTCCCTCGGTCATGCCTACGGCACCGCTGCCCCCGGTCTTGTTGATGATGACCACAGGCTGTCCCAGGTATTTCTCGGCTACGCTGGCCAAAGAGCGGGCTACTGCATCGGTGCCCCCTCCGGCGGAGAAGGGGACGATGAGCTTGACGTTCTTGGCGGGGAAATCCGCCGCCATGGCGCCGGTGGCTGCGAGAACCACGGTCAGAGCTACTAGAAGCGACAACAGACGTTTCATTGGTTTTGTTCCTCCCTTATGTGATTTATTCGTATTGCCTATCCCGATCGAGTCGGGTAATGGCCTCGGTCTATCTCTGGACCCTTCCGGATCCGTCCCCTCCCATAAGGGTGAGGACGTCCTCCCGGGAGACCAAGTTGAAGTCGCCGTATACCGTGTGTTTCAGTGCCGAGGCGGCTACGGCGAACTCAAGTGCGTCCGATCGGCTCTCGAAGGATCTCATCCCGTGGATCAGTCCGGCCCCGAAAGAGTCTCCTCCTCCGATGCGGTCCACTATGGGGGTTATGTCGTATCGTCGGCTGAAGACGGTCTCCTCTCCTCTGGTGGCCAGCATGGCGGACCATCCGTTGTGGTCGGCGCTGTGGCTTTCCCTAAGAGTTACGGCCAGGCTCTTCATGTTCGGGTAGGTCTCCAGGACCTTCTCCCCCAGCTTTTCGTAAGCCGACCTGTCCAGCTTGCCGGAGGTGACGTCCGAGTCCACCTGGATGCCCAAGCTCTTCTGACAGTCCTCCTCGTTGGCTATGGCCACGTCCACGTATTCGGCTATTTCCGTCATTACCTCCGTGGCGGGCTTGCCCCACTTCCAGAGTTTCTTGCGGTAGTTGAGGTCGCAGGAGACGGTGATCCCCCGTTTCTTACAGGCTCGGAGAGCCTCCAGGACCAGAGCGGAGGTCCCCTCCGCCACCGCGGGGGTTATCCCCGTGGTGTGAAACCACTGAACCCCCTCCAGGACGTCGCCCCAGTCGAAGTCTCCCGGTTTTGCCCGGGCGATGGAGGAGTCGGCCCTGTCGTATACCACCTTGGACGGGCGACAGCAGGCCCCGGTCTCTGCGTAGTATATTCCGACCCGGTCGCCGCTTCTCCTTATGAGGGAGGTGTCCACCCCGTGTCTTCTCAGCTCGGCCACACATGCGTCTCCGATCGGGTTGGCCGGGAGGGCGGTCACCAAGGCGACGTCCTCCCCGTAGTTCGCGAGGGAGACCGCTACGTTTCCCTCTGCCCCTCCGAAGGTTCCTACTAGGTCGGAGGTCTGAAAGAGCTTTTCCTTGCCCTTGGGGGAGAGTCTGAGCATTATCTCTCCGAACGTGACGACGGCGGCCATTCTATTTGCCTCCTCTTATTTCCGCTATTCGGTCCATGATTCTGCGGGCGGTCTCTGCGACCAGTTCCATGTCTCCCGATACGCCTCCTGGCTTGGTGAGGGCTCCGCCCATACCTACCGCGAAGGCCCCCGCGGCGAACCATCTGTCCAGGTTATCCAGGGAAACCCCTCCAGTGGGCATTATCCTGGCGTTGGGTACAGGGCCCTTTACCGCCTTTATGAAAGACGGCCCCAGCACCTCGCCGGGAAAGGCCTTGACCACGTCGGCCCCCATCTCCAGGGCCCTTATCAGCTCCGTGACAGTTCCGATTCCGGGCATACAGGGAACGGAGTAGCGGTTGCATATTTTCAGGACATCCTCGTTGAGGTTGGGCGCCACTATGAACTTGGCTCCGGCGAGGATGCAGGCCCTTGCCGTCTCCGGGTCCAGCACCGTACCGGCTCCCAGGAGAGGACCTCCCTCGGAGGCCATTGTCTCGAGTATATCGATCGCCCCTGGAACCGTCATGGTGACCTCTACCGCCGGGATCCCCCCGGCGTTCACCGCCTTGGCCAGGTCCATTCCCTGTCTGGCGTCCTCGGCCCTTATGACTGCCACCACTCCGGCCTCTCCGATGGAACGGATTATTCCGGCCTTGTCGCTTGCCATGGTCCTTATTCCTCCTTATTTCGACCCGTTCATGAGGGCCGTTATATCGGAGGCGGCTTCCTTTACCGCCTCTCCCAATGCGGCTACGTCGCCGTCCTCCAGCCTGTAGGCCGGTACCGATACGCTTATGGCCCCTATCGGCCGGCTTTCCGCGCCTCTCAGGATGGCGGACCCTACGCAGCGGATTCCTTCCTCGTTTTCCTCGTTCTCCGAGGCGTAGCCCCTCAGCCTCGCCGAGTCGAGTATGAGGAACAGTTCTTTCTCGGATGCGACGGTCTTATCGGTCTTCGGTTCCCACGTAGCCGAGTTAAGATAGCTTCTCAGCTCCTCCTCCGGAAGGTTGGCCAGTATGGCCCTCCCTGCGGCGGTGGTGTGGAGACAGAGAGGGGCCCCTACTCGGGATCTCATCCCCACCGGATGGGGGCTCTCTATCTTGTCCACGTAGTAGGCCTGCTTGCCGTCGAAAGCGGTGAGGTGAACTGTCTCCCTGGTTCCCTCCCAGAGCTTTCTGAGCACGGTCTTTCCCAACTTGGGCAGGACCCATCTAGCCTTGAAGGCATCCGCCCAGGCCAACACGGCGGGACCTATGACGTACCCTCCGTCGCTGCTCTGGAGAACCGCCTTTCCCGAGACCAATCCCTGAAGGATCCTGTGCACCGTGGCCTTGGGAAGCCCGGTGGCCTCTGCGATATCGGTTATGCCGGTTCTATCGCTGGAGCTCGACATAAGGTCCAGTATCGCTATGGCCCTGTCCAGGACCCTGATTCCGCCGTTTTCGGCCATGAACCTCATTCCTCTCGATTTGATCGTAACGTTTGTGGAACAACATAAGATTACCCCTGAGAGAGTGTTCCGTCAAGCGATACCCCTTTTTGCTAAATGAAAAAACCCCGATCTGGTCGGGGTTTTTTTCGTAGATTCTTTTATGGGCATCTCCAAAAACGCTACTCCTCGGAGCCTAAACGACCTCTCCGAGGAAACTCGGACGTGAGTTTTTAGAGGTACCCTTATGAATATCTCTGAAAAGTTACGTTTGCGTCTCGTCAGATGGCGGTTCCGACATCCTGGCAGAGCTCCAGGGTTTCTCCGTCGGGGCCTTGGAAGAAGAGGATTTTTCCTCCTTGGAAGGAATTTATACCGTTTTTGTCCAGATGGATTCCGCTTTCCTCCAGTTTTTTCACCGTTTCGTCCATGTCCTCTACAACGAAGGCCAGATGGATAGCTCCGTTGTGTTCCGTCATAGGGGCCTTTTCGACCAGCTCGAATGTCGTCTCACCGGCGGTTATGAAGGCCAGGCGGCTGGTCTGGGTGTCTATTCTGTGGCTGAGACGGCATCCCAGCTTATCTACGTAGAAGGAGAGGGACCTCTCCAGGTCCGATACCCTGATGCCTACGTGGGCGGACCTCACCGCTTCTCCTCCTCCAGAAATTTCCTGCCGGCCTTGTAGGCTCGGGCTATCTCCGAGCCCATTCGGTAGTAGCGGCCCGACTGGGGCATGAATATGACCGGTCGTACCTTTTCCGGCGAGGGGCTGCCCTTTTCGTCCAGACAGTCGTCGTCCACCCAGCAGGCCACGACCTCGCCTATGAACTGAACGTGGGATCCTATCTCCACGGTCTTGATCAGCCGGCATTCCATGGAGATGGGGAACTCCTCTATGGTAGGGGCGTCCACCTTGGTCCCCTTCACAGCAGTGAGCTTCGTCAGGGCGAATTTGTCGTGTTCTGCGCCGGAGCAGAGGCCGAACAGGTCCGCCTGTTCGACCAGGTCCTCCGAGGGAATGTTGACTGTGAAGGCCTCTCTCCTCGAGATTGCTCCGTAGGTGTGTCTTTCTTTTCTGACCGCTACAGCCACGCAGGGCGGCTCGGAGCAGCAGACTCCACCCCAGGCAGCGGCCATTCCGTTGGGTGCGCCGTTTTCGTTGTAGGTTCCCACTATGAGGTCCGGCGCCGGGTAGAGAGGGGTGACGGTTCCGATGTCTTTTTTCATCGCTATACAGCTCCTTTCTCCGGATGGGAGATATGGGGGTCTCTAAAGGGCACCTCTAAAAACTACGTCCGGGTCTCCTCGTAGAGGTCGTCCCGCCTGCGCCCTGTCTCGCCCGAGCGTCTTTTCGACCTGCCTGTTTCGTACGGACCGCCTCGGAGGACACGTCCTGTCGCCCCATTCGTACTACACGACGGCAGGTCGAAAAGACGGGCTCGAACGGGCTCCGTCGGGACGACCTCTCCGAGGACGCTCGGACGTGAGCTTTTAGAGGTCCCCGTATGATATAGTTCCAAGTATAGCGCAAATTTTTAGTTCTGGGCTCTCTTGGAAGAAGGGGATGGCCCTGTATTTTGGGGAGGTGCTTGTCCTTGTTTCGATCCGTCTTGACTTCCATACTGGACAACTGGAGGGATCGGGTTGTCCCTGTTCTCTGGGCCGCCTTTTTGGCCGGTATCTTGATAGCCCTGTCCGGGAAGGTCGCCGAGCTGACCGATGGAGTCGTTTCCTCCGGCCTCGGTCGCGATGCCCGAGAGGCCATTAGGGCAGATCTGGAGGACCTGGTTCCGGTTCGTCTAGCCCTTTTCGACGAGTGGGCGGCGGGGCAGAGGAGGGCCGATGGGTCCGATCCTGTGGAGACCGCCGGGGCCCTGTTGAGGTATTTTCGTCACGACGGAGGGGCTCTTTTCGTCCTCGGATCGACCGACGCCTCCCGCCTTACGTCATGGGCGGGAAGGATCAAGAGGAGATTTCATCCCTTGCCGACTTTCTCCCTTCTGTTGGGGGTCCTGATCCTGTCTACCGTGATGTGTTTCCAAAGCGATGCCAGGGGCTGGAGGGCCGCCAGTTATTTCAGCTCGCGGCTGCTGGTCGCAGCGGCCTTTCTGTGGGGATCTCTCGGCCTCGTCGAGACCCTTGGGGAACTGTGGCTGATGGGTTCCGCCATGGGGTCCCTTCCTTCTCTTCCGTCGAACGTGGCTCTATGGGGTATGGTGCTGTCCTCCGGGCCGGTGCTGTCCGCCTGTTTGACCCTCATGGCTCTGTGCTGTCTCTACGTCGCACTCGGGGCCCTCTTTCCCGATCCCTGAAATGACGAGGGCCTTTTGCCCCAGCCCTCCAGATCGCTTGCCCAGTCCATGGGATCGTCGGTTCCGATCTCTTCGAGCCTTCCCAGTACGGATAGTCTCGGATAGCCGTTGCCGCAGTGGCATGGGGACCGGTCCAACAGGGCCAGGTCTCCGGTCTTGTATCGAAGTAGCGGCATGCCGTGGGCTCCGTAGGTGGTTATGACCAGAGCCCCAGGCGTTTCGTCCGGACTGGGATTCCCCCGGCGGTCCAGGACCTCGGCCAGTATGCCCGGCCTCATGTGCATGCCCCTGTGGGAGCGGCATTCCAGCGCTCCTCCGTAGCCTCCCTCCCTGCATCCCCAGTGATCGAATATCTCCGCTCCGGTGGCTTCCGAGAAGGCCTCCCTCGTCCGATGGCTTAACAGGGCCCCGGAGGACAGGGCCGATCTCAGTCGAATTCGAAACCGTCGTCCTTTCAGTTCCCTGGCCACAGCGGCCAGCTGTGCCGGGGTCCCTGCCAGGACGTCCCATCTGCCCTCGGTCAGCCCTTCCATGAGCTCCCGAAGATCCATGGATCCTCTGGCCGTGGCGACAAGGCCGACTTTCTTCGCCGCCGTAATCAGCATATCCCTGACGGACCATCTGGACTCGCCGGGATAGAGGACCGCCAGTCTGTCGCCGGAGGAGCAGAAGGTGGTGAGCCCCCAGGCGAAGTAGCGGACCGTCCTCTCCAGGTCCACCGGCGACAGATATACCCTCTTGGGTGGCCCGGTGGTGCCGGAGGACCTCAGTGTGACTATCCTCCCTATGTCTCCCGGAGGAACCAGCACCATCTCCCTCCCACGGCGGCGCAGTTCGCCCTCTTCGAGCAGCGGGAAAGATAGCAGGTCCTCCGGGGATTCCAGCCTCTTCGGGCAGTTTTTCAGTCTCTCCCTCCAGTAGGGGACGGCCCTCATCCTCTCTATGGACGAGTTGAGCTCTTTTACTAAATCCATTTCATCTCTCCGGGTATAGAGGGGTTCCGTCGGAGGCGGTGCAGTACCTGGCGCAGAAGGGGATCAGCCTGCCCCCGGGGCCCACCACGTGGATGCAGCAGTTCTTCAGCCTTTCCAGGTCGACGGTGTAGCAGTCCTGGAAGGCCATGCAGGACAGTGTAAAGGTCCGCCGGGACCTCTTTGCCAGAAAGCGGTCCCAAAGGGCGAAGGGGCCGTCCAATTTGAATGGAGCAGTGGGAGGGGACCATCTTCCCTTGACGTTTCTCACCGTTCCCGACCGGTGACCTTCCGCCTCGTCTTTTTCGCGGCAGCTTCCTCTGGGGCTCGGTCTGGGCCGTCCCGCGTCGTCTATCACGAAGTCTCCATGCCAGGAGCACAGTGAGTGCTCTCACCCGGGGGGGACCAGGTGTCTTTTGGCGAAGAGACCTTCGGTCTGGGATTCCACCAGCTCCAGGACCTCCGGAAGGGTCACCCTGTCCTCGTCCTTCGGTCTGTAGGGTATCCTGCCGAAATAGCTTACCGGCTGGAGGTGAACTCCCCTGACAGTGGGAACGCGGGACAGTCCGTATCGGATTATCCTTCCTATCTGGTCCAGGTTTCGCTCGGGCACCAAGGTCGCCACCAGTGTCGCAGCCACTCCCGTCCGGGAGCAGTTCTCCAAGGCTCTCGACTTGATCCTCGCCATGGGGCGGCCTCTCATGGCCCGGTGGACCGAGTCGTCCACCCCGTCGAACTGAAGATATACCGAGTCGAGACCAGCTCGGGCCAGTTTCTTCAGATAGGGTAGGTCTCGGGATATTCTGAGTCCGTTGCTGTTGAGCTGGATGAAGTCGAATCCCATGGATCTGGCTCTTTCCACGATATAGGGCAGGTCGTCCCTAACGGTCGGCTCCCCTCCGGATAGCTGGAGGACGCATTCCTCCCTTTTTGAGAGGGTCTCCAGCCGTCGTATCAGTTCGTTCACAGGGACGTCCGAGCCGCCTTCGCTTCCGTCGGCGAAACAGAAGGGACATCGGAGGTCGCATCTCTTCGTAACCTCCAGGACGGCGGTGCAGGTTCCCTGACGATGATCCGGGCAGAGTCCGCAGTCATAGGGACATCCCTCCATCTCGGATGTCTGGGGATTGCCTCGGGGAGAGCGACTTAGGCGGCGGTACCAGTCCTCCATGGATGGGCGCCCTCGCCATATGATCGACGAGAAGTCTCCGTGTTCGGGGCAGGTCTTCTCCAGGAAAACTCGGGATCCCTGCCTTACCCTTGCGGCGGGGATCCTCCTGAGGCACTCGGGGCAGAGGCTCTCGGTCCTGCCGATTTCCCTATCTTCCATTTTCCGGGTTTATCCCTCGGCTC
Organism: Dethiosulfovibrio peptidovorans DSM 11002; assembly: GCF_000172975.1. Lineage (NCBI taxonomy): Bacteria > Thermotogati > Synergistota > Synergistia > Synergistales > Dethiosulfovibrionaceae > Dethiosulfovibrio > Dethiosulfovibrio peptidovorans. The sequence continues at coordinate 655,693 of NZ_ABTR02000001.1, read as the reverse complement.
TCCAGGAGGGATATGCACTTTCTGGCGGTCTCAGCAACCAGTTCGGGGCAGACGAAACTCTTTCTCTCTCCCTCTTCTCCGGCCAGCTCGGAACACTCCAGGGTCCCCCATCTTTCGAGAAACCAGCTCTTCAGCTCGGCCACCATGGGATACAGCTCTTCGTCCCTGTCCTCCTCAGGGCCTCCCTTTCCCCCGTAGAGGCCGAGAAAGGCTATCCCTCCCGACAGGGCTCCGCATATTCCCTTGGTCCCTCCCATCCCTCCTCCGAAGCCGTGCAGGGCCCTGAGGAGATCCGGGTTATCCCTGCATATGAGATCCAGCGCCACCGAAGCCACCACCTGGGTGCAGCAGTAACCCTGGGCGGAAAGCTCGGCGGTTCTCATGTCCAGAGCGTCCATGGTCTTATCATCCCTTCTGTCCATTCTTCACCGCCTCGCATAGAAACTCGCCTATGGAGGTCGGTCCACTTTCGCAGCACGGCAGAGGCCTTCCGTGAAAGACGGCGGAGGCCCAGTAGCTTTTCACCTCTAGATCCGTCCGGATCAGTTTGGTCACGGAAAGGCCGGAGCCCTCGATTGCCTCCCGCCATCCCTCCAGGGTCCTGCATCCTCCGAGACATCCCTCTCCCGTCGCCCTGCCTACCAGATCCTGGATCAAAGCCTTTCCCGAGGGCCTAAGAACCCGGACGGTCTCCCTGAGGGCAGTCGATGGGTCCGTGAGGGACAGGACGCACTCGAAGATCACCAGGTCGAAGAAATCGTCGGGAAAGGGAAGCGATTCGGACCTTCCTATCTCGACGGTGGAGTAGGGAGCCCTCTTCGCCGCCATGTCGGCCAGGATGGGGGACGGCTCGATTCCCCAGGTGGTGAAGCCCGATCGGTGCAGCGTCTCCAGTCCGTCTCCTCTGCCTGATCCCACGTCCAGGGCTCTCAGACCGCAGTAGGGACGGCCGAACTCTATGAGCCTTTTTGTTGCCTCACTTCCGCCGGGGTGCATGTCTCCATCGGCTAGGGCCAGGTCTTCGTAGAGGCTCATTTGTCCTCCAGTCCCTGTTCCACCTGGAGCATCTTGCCCAGGGCTACGGTGGAGGGGATGAACACCATGCCGCAACTGGGGCATCTGGGTATCTTTGCAGGGAAGGAAGCTCCCAGGTAGGCCAATGTGACCTCCTCCGTCTCTAGCTCGACTCCGCATTCGTCGCAGATCCATTCCTCCGACCGGGCGAAGGCCTCAGCTACGGGGTCCGGCCTCATCTCGTCACCTCCTGGATGGTCATTCGATGGCTGTAGGAGTCGTGGATCCTCCAGCGGTTTCCCTCGGGAGAGTACTCTACCCACAGGGTCCTCTGACCCAGCACCGAGTAGGCTAGATATACATCCGAGTCCTTTCTCCTGAGCCTGGGACCTCCCGACTGGGCTTCCTCTATGACCTTGAGAATCTCCTCCTCTATTATCCATCGGTCGTCCAGATTTTGCCTCAGTTCCTCGTCCATGACGAGCGATTCGGACGGTTTTTTCGGGGTCGTTCCCGACGTCATCTCGGCCTTGAGCTTCTTGCGGTTCTCCCGTCTGGCGCTCCAACCGGGGAACGGCCTGGGCGACGGTGCCTTACCCTCGGGGGAGAGTAGCAGTTCCAGTATATGCCAGGTGGGATGACCGGTCCTGGCGTATAGCTCCCGGCACATGGCGCAGGATACCACCATAGGGTGTCCTGCCTCCTGTACCCTTCTGGCGGCGGACCTTTTCGCCAGGTCGGGGTTGGCTGAGAAGACCAGTCCTCCGAAGCCGCAGCATTCGGTGGTCCTGCCGGAACGGGGATGTTCCTCCAGGGCCAGGCCCCGCCTTCTAAGCAGGTTCCTGACCGCCTCTTGAGCTGTCCGGTCGTCTCTGGCCGTGCAGGGGTCGCTGACGGTGACAGTCTCGGCGGAGACGTCTCCTTCCTCGGGGAGGCCCAGTTTATCCATCGTCTCCCACAGGGTGACGGCTGTGTCCTCCGGAAGCCTTTCCTTCAACAGACCGTGGCAGGTGGAGCAGGCGGTCACGACCTTGGGGCGGCCCAGCTCCTCCCATCTCTCGATCCACAGGTCCATTACGTCCATGTAGAGGGCCTCTCTGCCTCCCCATCTGGCGGGGGCGCCGCAGCAGCTTACCCATAGGGCGACGGATTCGAGCCGGTCCGTAAGGTAGCGGTAGGATTCGGTTACCCAGCGAGGCTCGGATGCCCCCAGCTGGCATCCAGGGAAGAAAAGCCATTCGGGCGAGCCACCGGTGGGATCCAGCAGGAAGTCTGTCTCCTCCAGGGCGGAGGCCATGTCCCTGAGGGGGTAGTCGTGGTGCGACGGAGGCATGTGGCCGGTATCCACCATCTTTCTCCTGGACTCCAAGCTGGCCTGGCCTACGTCCAGACCGGTCGGGCAGACCTCGGCGCATAGCCCGCAGAGGCTGCAGGAGTCTATCATCCTGTTGGCCGTCCTGTTTCCCTTGTTGATTATGAGGTTGTTGTGATAGGTCCTTATATATTTTCTAGGCGACCCCCCGTATTCCTGTAGATACAGACACCAGGGGTGGCATATGAGACATTGACATGTAAGACATCTGGCCGCCTCGGCTGTGGCCTCCTCGGAGCTGTAGGTTCCCCCTCTGGGAACGATCGCCTCCGATGGGGTGTCGTCCTCCGGTGCCCTCAGCCTGGTGTTTCTGTCGGCCTTTTTCGTCCGTTCCGATTCAAGGGAGGCCCCCTGTAGGTGTCTCTCCAGGGAGAGGACCGCCTCCAGCCCTCTCCTGGCCTCGGTGGAGGGGGAGCCGGACGGCAGGGGCAGGGAGAACAGTCCGGCCACTTCGGTGGCGAAGGTGACGTCGTCCGTCGGACCGGGGTATCTCAGGGGAGATCCGTCTGCTATGACGACCCCGTCGAACTCGGACAGCTCCTCCAGAGAAGGGCTCTCCGCCACTACGTTCAACCCTTCCAGAAGTCGTTCCAACGTCTCGTCCAGCAGATCCCGAGGCATCCTGTCGTCCTCTCTCAGTCGGGCGGCAAGGTCTCCGTCCGGGATGTATACCCGGGGCAGATAGCGTTTAGCCCTCAGGCTCTCCATGGCGGCCATGGCGGCCAGCCCGGAGCCCACGAGGGCTATTCGGTCCGTTCTTGGCGGCAGGAAGGACGGCCTCTTTCTCGGAGTCTTGCCGTTCTCCAGGGAGTAGCGCTCCAGAAGTGCCATGGATATGGCGTCTCCGGAGCGTCCCTTCGGGCAGGCTGTTTTGCAGGGCTCGTCGCATATACGACAGAGGAGGAGGGGCACGGGAATCCCCTCCTCCACCTTCGCTCTGGCCTTGTCGACCGTTCCCGCCGCCAGATCGGAACAGAGTCCCCTGCCGTCCATGCCCAGAGGGCATGCTGCCTGACAGAAGGGAGGGTCTTCCTGGATACACATTTCCTCAAGTTCCCTCATCCGGCGGTTGTCCATAGCGGTATCGTCTCCTCTCTAACGGAGTTCCTCCATGGCTGCCTTAACTTTTGCAGGGGTTGCTGGCAGATGGGTTACCCAGGCTCCCGTGGCGTCGTGGATTGCGTTTATCACCGAGGCGTGAGGTGAAGTCAGAGGAAGCTCGCCGCATCCGGCGGCTCCGAAGGGGCCGTGTTCCCTCGGGGTCTCGACGTAGTCCAGCGTCAGGGCGTCCGGTATGTCCTTGATGTAGGGCACTCCGCAGGAGGCTATTGTCCTCTGTCTGTCTATGTCCTCGAAATCCTCCGTGAGAGCCAGGCCTATGCCCTGGGCCATACCTCCGTAAAGTTGTCCGTCCACGACCTCCTTGTTGTTTATGGTTCCCACGTCGCCTATAAGGGTCATTCCCTCGACGGTGGTCTTTCCCGTGGCTACGTCCACGGCGACCTCGGTCATGAAAAGGCCGTACATGTAGACGGGGAAGGGCTCTCCCTGTCCCGTGACGGGATCGCAGGCGGAGCACATGGTGGCTGTCCAGGTTCCCTCGTACTTGAGGGGCAGCTTCTCAGCGACCATCTCGTCGTAGGTTCGGTAGGTGCCGTCGTCCTTTTCGAGGGAGTGGAGGAGTTTCTCGCAGGCCACCCTTATGGCATTGCCGGTCATAACCTGGGAACGGCTGCCTCCGGCAGGTCCCGAGTTGGGGCACTTGGCCGTGTCGTTTTTGTAGAGCTTTATCTGTTCCGGTTTCAGCCCCAGTGGCTCGAGCGCCTTGGACGCGGTGCCTCTGGTACCGGCGTCCGCTCCCTGGCCGTGATCCTCCCAGGCGTCGTAGACTCTGACCCCGTCGGGGAGCATCTCTACCGCGGCGGAGCTGCTGTCCTCTCCGTCCAGGCCGCAACCGTATATGCCCAGAGAGATTCCCACGCCACGTTTGACCTGGTCGGTGGACTCGGCCTTGGCCTTCTTCTTGGCCTCCTCGTATTTGGGGCGTATTCGCCGGACCATCTCGGGGAACGGATAGGCGTCGAAGGGTTGTCCCGACGGGAAGGTCCCGCCGGTCTCGGCGCAGACGTTAACGTTTTTCTCCCTTATATCCAGGGGGTCCATGCCCATCTTCTCCGCAAGCATGTCCATCAGGACCTCCGTCGCCAGGAAGGCCTGAGGAGACCCGTATCCCCGGAAGGCCGAGCCCCAGGCGTGGTTGGTGCAGACGGTGTATCCCTTTCCCCTTATGTTCTCTATACCGTAGGGGGATCCCATGAACTGAACCCCTCTGACCGTCAGAAGGTCTCCGAACTCCGAGTAGGGGCCGTGGTCTACGTAGTATTCCGACTCCATGGCCTTTATCTGTCCCTTTTCGTCCGCTCCGTAGCGCATGTTCATCCAGAACGGCGATCTCTTGCCCGTGTAGGTTATGTGCTGCTCCATGTCGTAACGCAGGAAAACGGGCCTGTCCGTGGCCATAACCGCTACCCCTATGAGGGATTCCATGGTGGGGCTGAACTTATAGCCGAAGGTTCCGCCGGCGTTGTTCTGTATGAGACGGAGTTTCTCCGGCTCGAGGCCAAGACCGTCCACTATCATGGCGTGGTGTATGTGGATTCCGATGCTCTTGGAGTGGATGCAGAGAACCCCGTCCTCGTCGTAGTAGCCGTATCCCACGTCGGTTTCCATGGTCAGATGGGGCTGTCTCTGTAGGTAGAAATCTCCATCCACCTCGAAGGCGCATTTTTTCATTATCTCCGAGGTCTCGTCGCCCTTGATTATCCCCTGCTCGTAGTAGACGTTGGGCGTTCCCGGATGGATCTCTATGGCGTCGTCCGCCTTGGCGTCCATGGCGTTGAGGTAGGCTGGAAGGACCTCCAGGTCGACCTTGATCGCCTTGGCCGCCTCTCTGGCATGTTCCTCCGTGTCGGCGCAGACCATAGCGTAGGCGTCGCCGTACTGGAATATCTTCTCGTCGCAGAGAATGGGGCGGTCCCATCCGTCTCCCTTGTTGCTCGGGAAGGTCAGGCCGTTGATACGGTTGTTCCCCTTGACGTCCTTGGCGGTTATGACCTTGAAGACTCCCGGCATCGCCTCTGCCTCGGAGGTGTCTATGGATTTTATGTTGGCGTGGGAGACCTCGGCCTGGGCTATGGCCGCGTAGAGTGCCCCTTCAGGCAGCTTGTCCCTGGCGTCGTCGCCGAAATCCCAGAGACCTGTGACCTTGAAGGCGGCGCTGGGTCTGGGATAGGAGGAGCCCCAGAGGGTCCCGTCCGGGTTGAGCTTTTTGGCGAAGTCGGTCATAGGCTTTTCGCCTCTTAGCACCTCGGCAGCCTCCATTACAGCGTCGACTATGTGTCTGTAGCCGGTGCATCGGCAGACGTTTCTGGTCTTTTGGAACCATTCTCGGACCTCTTCCCTGGTGGGGGAGGGGTTTTCGTCCAGCAACGCCTTGGCCGCCATGATGAAGCCAGGGGTGCAGAAGCCGCACTGAACCGCGGCGTTGGCTATGAAGGCCCACTGTATGGCGTGAAGCGCGGTAGGAGTGCCGAGCCCCTCGACCGTCAGTATCTCGGCGCATTCGGGGACCTTGCTCCATTTGGTTATGCAGGATCTTACAACCTTGCCGTCCATTATGACGTTGCAGGCTCCACACTGTCCTTTGCCGCATCCCAGTTTCGTTCCAGTGAGTCCGAGCTGCCTGCGGATGACGTTGACCAGCATCTCGTTATCGTCGGCCGCCACGTCCATCTGAACGCCGTTTACCTCGATGCGCTTTTTGCTCAATTTCGACATAGTTCCACCCTCCTGCGATGATGTGAGATTTGGAACCCCTCTAAACATGCGCCTACCTTTATACCCCAAAAACTAGACCTTTGGTTCAGAAAGCGGTCTCCCCATTAACGAGGATAGATCTAGACGGAGTAATTGTCAAATTAGTGTCTATATATAGAACTAAATGCAACAGAGTATATTTGTACTCCACCGTGGATTGGCAAGGTTAAGCGTATCTGAGAATTGATCTTTACTGATCTTTATCTTGTCCGTGAAAAACGGGGACCCTTAAAGAGGTCCCCGTCGATTCTTTTATGGGATATCCGAGCTAGAGGCGTTTGAGTACCATGGCGACCCCCTGGCCGCCGCCTATGCAGGCAGTGACCAGCCCGAGCTCCTGGTCCCTGTGTCTGAGGCCGTAGACCATGGTAGCTATGAGCTTGGCCCCGGTCGCGCCTATGGGGTGTCCCAGGGCTATGGCTCCTCCGAAGACGTTGCATCTGTCCATGTCGAAGGGCATGTTTCTATGTACCGCCAGGACCTGCACCGCGAAGGCCTCGTTCAGCTCTATCAGATCCATGTCCTCCAATTTCAGCCCGGCCATCTCCAGGGCTTTCGGGGTGGCTACGGTAGGTCCAAGCCCCATGTGTTCGGCGTCCAGCGCTCCGGGAGAGTAGCCCAGTATCTCCGCCAGAGGCTCGTAGCCGTTAGCCCTTGCCCAGTCCTCGTCGGCTATGACCATGGCGCTTCCGGCGTCGCAGAGGGCTGAGCTGCTGCCCGCCGAGATGGTACCGTCCTTTCGGAACACCGGGGGCAGTTTCGCCAGCTTTTCCAGAGAGGTGTCAGCCCTGGGTATCTCGTCGGTGTCCACCGTTATCTCGCCCTTTTTACGGTCCTTTATGGTCACGGGAACTATCTCTTCCCTGAAGGCCCCCGACTCTATGGCCGCTACGGCTTTTCTGTGGCTTTCCAGGGCGTAACAGTCCTGTTCCTCTCGGGATATGGAGTTTTCCTCCGCCAGAATCTCCCCGGTGGCGCCCATCATCATCCCAGCCAGAGGACACATGAATCCGTCCCTGTGGAGGCCGTCCAAGGCCGTCTTGTCTCCCATTCGGTATCCCCATCTGGCTCCCTCCAGCAGGTAGGGGACGTTGCTTGCGCTCTCCATCCCTCCGGCGACCCCTGCCTTTATGTCCCCCAGGCGGATCCTGTCGGCTATCAGCATGGCGGTCTTGACGCTGGAACCGCATCTCTTATTCACCGTGAAGGCCGGAATCGACGAAGGAACACCGGCACGATACATGGCGATGCGGGCAGGGTTGGCTCCCACTCCCGCTTGCCATCCGTTGCCCATTATCACCTCTCCCAGGTCGTCCGGTGATACGCCGGAACGTCTTATAGCCTCGGCTATCGCTATGGCCCCCAGGTCCGGAGCGGTCTTCTTGGAAAGGGAACCTCCGTATTTACCCCCGGGAGTCCTACAGGCGCTCAATATTACCGGTTTGCCCATCAGGCTTCACGCTCCTCTTTCTCCATGTCGCAGCCCTTCATAGTGGGTAGGTCCTTTACCACGGCGAAGGAGGCTGCCGTGTGTTCCTCTATGTCCTCGAGTGTGACCTCCGGTGCTATCTCGCAGAGGGTCAGCTTCCCCTCCATAAAACGGAACAGGGCGAATTCGGTGACTACCGTGTCCACCACGTTGGCTCCGGTTAGGGGGAGGGTGCACTTGGGTATTATCTTGGGTTCTCCCTTTTTGGTTACGTGGGTGGTGGCGACTATGACCCTTCTGGCCCCCGAGACCAGGTCCATGGCTCCTCCCATTCCCGGCACCATCTTGCCCGGTACCATCCAGTTAGCCAGATTGGCGTCCTCGTCTATCTGGAGGGCTCCCAGCACGGTGGCGTCCAGATGGCCGCCTCTTATCATTCCGAAGCTGAAGTCGCTGGCCACCAGGGCGCCTCCTGGCAGTATGGTCAGACATCTGCCTCCTGCGCCTATGAAGCGCCAGTCGGTCTTTTCCGGTTTAGGTCCCGCTCCGACCACTCCGTTCTCTGTCTGGAAGACGACCTCGACTCCTTCCGGTATGTGGTCCGATACCAGGGTGGGAATTCCTATCCCCAGGTTTACGACCGAGCCGTCCTCCAGGTCCATCGCGATCCGTCGGGCTATTCGATGGCGTATCAGTTCTCCATCAAGTACGGGAAGCATAGTAGGAGTCCCCCTTCAGCACTAGAATATCCACAAGGATTCCCGGAGTGACCACGTCGTTGGGGTCGATCTCCCCCTGTTCCACCACCGAGTCCACCTCCGCTATGACCAGTTCCGCCGCCGTGGCCATGGCGGGATTGAAGTTTCTACTCGTTCCGAAGTAGGTCAGGTTCCCGTAGCGGTCCGCTCTGTGGGCTTTTATCAATGCCACGTCGGCTTTCAGGGGGAGCTCCAGGATGTACTTTTTGCCCTGGACCTCCATCACCTGTTTGCCTTCCTCCACGACCGTGCCTACCCCTGTAGGGGTGAGGAATCCGCCGAGGCCGAATCCACCGGCCCTTATCCTCTCGACGAAGGTTCCCTGAGGGACGAGCTCCAGCTCCATCTTCCCCTCGTTGTAGAGCTTTTGGGTCACCTTGTTGAGACCTATATGGGAGGCCGTAACCTTGGATACCTGTCCATTCACCACCAGGGAACCGTGTCCCACCCCGTCGGGGTGTCTGTCGTCGGCGTAGACCGTGTCGTTGGCTATCAGATGCAGGTCCTTGGTGCCGGCTTCGCAGAGGGCCTCCACCAAGGTGTAGGGAACACCTCCGTAGTTGAATCCTCCGACCATGATCGAGGCTCCGTCCTCTATGGAGGAGACCGCCTCGGAAGGCGACATGACCGGTTTAACCACTTTTATGGGCATTGGACTGCACAACTCCTTTCTAACGTCGTACTTCGTCTCCCTCTTATCCGTTGGATGAGAGCTGGGCGGCTCTCGAAAGCTTGAGTTTCTGGAACATGAACACCGCTACCATGAGCCCAACAGCTATCAGATTGGCGGTCATGTAGGGAGCTATTATCAAAAACGGCGTCGCTAGCAAGGCGGCTCTCTCCACGATGTTTATGTGGGTCAGGAAGTAGCCCTGAACCCCGGAGGCCAGGCCGATGATGCACAGGAAGGCCGAGCCGCAACCTATGGCTATCTGGAAGATGTTGCCCTGGAACAAGAGATAGTGGTTATACACGAACATATATGGAACGAGGAATCCCGCCACCGCGACGATCAGAGCGGTGAAGCCGGTCTTCATCGGGTTCGACTTCGCTATCCCAGATGCCGCATAGGTGGCCAGGGCCACGGGAGGAGTCACGTCCGCTAAAACCCCGAAGTAGAGGCAGAAGAGGTGGGCCGCCATCATGGGAACGCCCATCTCCGCCAGGGCAGGAGCCGCCAGGGTCGAGGTTATGATGTACTGAGCCGTGGTGGGAACTCCCATTCCGAGTATTATCGATCCGACCATGGTGAGCATCAGAGCAAAAGGCAGTATGCCGTGGGATAGGCTGAGGACGAAGGATGAGAAGGCCAGTCCTACTCCGGTGATCCCTATTACCCCTATGACTATCCCAGAGCAGGCGCATGCCGCTGCCACGTCCACTGCTCCTATGGCGCCGTCTATCATGGCCTGGAGTATTCTTCCAGGGGTCATGCGGTGTTCCTTTTTGCCGAGCCAGGAGCAGCCGATCAAAAAGACTATGGACCAGAAGACCGCCTTCACCGGCGAGTAGCCGGTGGCGAGGAACGCTATCAAGGTAATTATGGGGATCAGCAGATGCCATCCCTCTTTGAGCACCTTGCCGGCTTTGGGCAGGTCCTCTCCGCTAAGCCGCTTCATGCCGATCTTTCCGGCCCTGAAGTGGACCATCGCCATTATGGAGACGAAGTACAGCGTGGCCGGTATGGCCGCTGCCACGACGATCTCCCAGTAGGATATTCCGAGGAACTGGGCCATTATGAATGCTGCCGCTCCCATTACAGGGGGCATCACCTGTCCCCCCGTTGAGGCCGCCGCCACTATGGCGCCGGCGAACTCGCTGCTGTAGCCCGACTGCTTCATCAATGGGATGGTGAATGCCCCTGTTGTGACCGTGTTGGCGCAGGAGCTCCCGGATACCGTTCCCATGAGGGCGCTGGAGACCACCGCCGCCTTTCCCGGTCCTCCCTGACTGCGTCCGGTCAGAGCGACGGCCAGATCTATGAAGAACTGTCCTGCTCCGGACGTGCTCAGGAAGGCCCCGAAGAGGACGAAAAGGAAGATGAAGCTGGCCGAGACCCCCAGGGGTACCCCGAATATCCCGTCGGTCCTGAGGTACTGGAAGGGAGCCAGCTCCCCTATGGGGATCCCTCCGTGGGCCAGTATCCCGGGGAAGTAGGGGCCGAAGAACGCGTAGAGCAACGATATGATCGCCATAATCGGAAGCGGCCATCCCATGGCTCTCCTGGTCCCCTCTATGACGAGGACCACCATTATCACTCCAAGATAGACGTCGGAGGCTATGGGGGCCCCCTGTCTGATGGCTATCTCCTGCCAGTTCAGCAATATGTTGAGACAACCTATCGAGAGCAGGATCGCCAGGACCCAGTCCAGAGGGTCTATGCGGTCTTTAGGTCGGTTTTTGGATGCCGGGTATATCAGAAACAGTATGACGCCCATGAAAAGCCAGTGAACGCTGCGCTGGTACATGGCGGCGAAAAGCCCGAAGGCGGCGGTGTAGAGGTGAAAGGACGAAGCGGCCAAGGCCAACCCCGCCACCAGCGTGTATTGCCATCCCGTGAGGGTCCGTTTTTTGGAGTCCGGTTCCTCCACCGGAAGCGGGTTTTTTAGGATTTCTTCGCTCATATGAAAACCTCCGAAGTGGGGGATATAAGGGCTCCCGGAAATTTCGGGAGCCCTCTATTGCATGGAATCTTCTTGTCGCCCTTAGTCGATCTCGATGCCCTTCTCCTTGAAGAATTTCACCGCTCCCGGGGTGAAGGGGATTATCCCCACGCTGGCCTCTTCAGGGGCGAAGTGGACCGCCTGCTGGGTTACCTGCATGAAGGCCTTTCTGTTCTCTATGAGAGTCTTGGTAAGGTCGTAGCCGAGCTTCTCGTCCATCCCCTTCTTGACAACCAGGTAGTTGCCGTCTGCCACGGTGAGGACGTCCTCCGGCTGGCCGGGGTAGACCTCTTTCTTTATGGTGTAGGGAAAGAGGAAGGAGTTCTCCTCCACGACCTTCTTCACAAGATCCTCCGGAAGGGGGATGAGGACGACGTCGCGAACCGCCGCGACCTCGAGAACCGCCGATCCCGGAGCGGCGAAGTTCCAGAACACCGCGTCCAGATTGCCGTCCTTGAGGGCCATGGCGGCTTCCGGCTGGGTCAGCTGCTGCATGGAGAAGTCTTTCTCCGGATCTATTCCGGCGGCTGCCAGTATCATCCTGGCCAGTACCTGGTTGCCGCTTCCGGGGGCTCCTATGGAGACCCTTTTACCCTTGAGATCCTCAAAGGTGGTGATCCCGGTCCTGTTGGTGGTGACGAGATGTTCCGGGGCGGGATACATGTTGAAGAGGATCTCCAGGGGGAGCTTGCCGTCCTTCTCGAAGGCCCCAGTGCCGGTGAAGGCCTGGTAGAGGGTGGACCCCATGGTCATGCCTATCTGGGCTCTGCCCGATGCGACCAGGCGGCAGTTTTCCTTCGATGCCGCGGTGGAGCGGGATGTAGCCTTGACGTCTATGTCTGCCTTGGTCAGTACCTCGGCCATAGAGCCTCCCAGGGGGTAGTAGGTGCCTCCGACCCCTCCGGATCCTATGGTTATAAACGTTTTCGCCATGGCGGTGCCGGTCAAAGCCACCGCGAACAACAGGGCAAGTGCTATAGCCTTTCTCTTCATCTTTTCGATCTCCTCCTCTCGGATTTAGGGAAATGTTTCCTCTCTCGTTACCGTCGGTTCTCCATGCCCGTTTTTTCGACCACCTCCCGTGCGTTGGTTGGCGATATCTAACCGTTAAGTTTTTTTACTGCATCCTCCAAGCCGCTGCGGAGTCTGGCAAGTATTTCCCCTATCTGCTCCGACGTGACTATCAGAGGAGGGGCCACCAGGAACTGATCTCCCGCCACTCCGCTGATCATCCCCGTTCCGGGGTATACGACCAGGCCGTGGTCCATGCAGCAGGATGTGACCACGGCGGCGGCCTTGGTCTTCGCCGGGAACGGAGCCTTGGTGGCCTTGTCCGCCACTATCTCTACACCTCTCATGAGCCCCATGCCTCGGACCTCTCCCACTATGGGAATGTCCATGAGTTCCCTCAGCCCCTTCATGAGTTCCTCGCCTCTGGCGGCGGCGTTCTCGAATAATCCGTCCCGCTTCATTATCCGAAGGGTTGCCGTCACCGCCGCGGCCGTGGCGGGGTTGGCGTTGTATGTATGCCCGTGCTGGAAGGCTCCGGAGCCTCCCTTCAATACGTCTACCAGTTTTTGGCTGACCAATATGGCACCGGCGGGGGAGTAGCCGCTGGCCATGGCCTTGGCGGAGCATATGATGTCGGGAATCACGTCCCAGTGGTTCACGCAGAAGGCCTTGCCTGTGCGGCCTATTCCGGTCATGACCTCGTCGGCGATGAGCAGTACGTCGTATTTGGTGCAGATCTCCCTGACGATGGGCCAGTATTCCACCGGAGGATGGAGCCCTCCCACCGTGGAACCCACCACCGGTTCGGCCACGAAGGCCAGTACCCTTTCCGGTCCCAGGCGGAGTATCTCGTTCTCCAGGGATCTGGCGCACCTCAAATCGCAGGACGGATAGGTCTGTCCGTAGGGACATCTGTAGCAGTAGTGGGGCTGGATCTTCGGCGTCTCCTGGAAAAGGGGTGTGAAGTCCCTCCGGCGAGGCATGCTTCCGGCCAGTCCCATGGTCCCTATGGTGGAACCGTGGTATGAGTTCCAACGAGCTATGAAAGTGGTCTTGCCGGATCCCTTGCCGTCTCTTTCGACGAAATACTGTCTGGCGATCTTGAGGGCCGACTCTATGGCCTCGCTGCCTCCGCTGACGAACCAGACGTTCTTCAGATCTCCGGGAGCTATGGACGCCACTTCTTCCGCCGCCTCAAGGGTGGCGTCGTTTCTCCACCTGGAGGGATGGGCGAACTCCAGCTTAACGAGCTGATCGTATACGGCCTTCGCCACCTCTTTGTTGCCGTGTCCCAGGCTGGAGATAAGGGCTCCGCTACATCCGTCGATAAACTCCCTGCCGTCCTCGTCGTAAAGGTATATTCCCTCGCCTCGTACCGCCTTTCTGAGCTCGTTTTTGTAGCTCCTGGGTATCAATTTGCCGAAATCCATTCCCCTTCACACCTCCTGATAGTTTTACGGTTCACTTGACCGTATAGACCGGGTTTTCTGTCCAGAGTTCTTCCAGTTCCTGGAGCCTTTTCTTGGCTTCATCGCCCATCTCGTCCGCGACCGCCATGATCAGACAGTTCATCAGGCTCATCGGAGCGGTCAGAGAGTCGATGAAGGAAATATGCCTGCACGGAGCGGTCAACACGTGTTCCGGGTCGGCCTCCGTCATCGGGTTATGGGGGCTGTCGCTTATAGCCGTCAGGGTCAGTCCCAGAGATCGGCCCAGCTTCATGGCATCTACGGTCCATCTGGAATATCTGGGGAAGCTTATCCCTATCATCATGCTGCCCTTAGGCGCCGTGGTCATTTGTTCTCTTATGAGGGTGTCGTTCAGCTGGTGCACCGAGGGATGGAACCAGCTGAGGTAGAAGGAAAGGTATCCCGCCAGAGCGAGGGAGCTTCTCTGGGCAGCCATGTAGATGGCGGGGGCCTCGAGTACCTCCGAGGCCCAGGAACGGATGCCCTGGGGGTTCAGGTTGGTCTGTGATTCTCCCAGGTCCAGCATGTCCAGAGTCATTATTCTGTGACAGGGCGATTCCCTCGGGTCGTCGTCGTAGACGGCCATTCTCTCTATGGTGGTCATCTGGTCCAGCAAAAGACTCTTCATTGCCTCCTTCAGCTCGGGATAGCCGGAATAGCCGAGCATGGATGCGAACCGTATTACCGACGATTCGCTGGTGTCCACCGACTCCGCCATCTGGTTTGCCGTCATGAACGGGGCCTCCCTGGGGTTCTCCAGTATGAAACGGGCCACCTTGGCTTGAGTGGTGGAGAAGTCCTTCATCCCGGCGATTATCTTCTCTTTGAGCAAGGCTTTCGCCCCTTTCGTAGTTGAAAAAAATCATATAAGTTATTTCTTGCAGGATTTCCGTCTTTAGTCATCCTAGCCTGAAAGTTTTGTCCTGTCAAATAAGTAAAAACTTCCATTGGGGGTCGTAGTGCTGTACCCTTGATTCGAAGGGGTGATGGTATTGTCGGAGAGAAGGCCGGCCTTGGTGTTGTGGGCCTCCGGGTTGCTCTTTGCCTGGGTTTTGTCCCATTTCGTCGATTGGCCCATAAGGGCGGTCCTGTCCACGTTGGACAGATCGGTTAGGCTTCTGGACAGCGGTTTTCTTCTGGTCTCAGCCACTGTCTTGGTGGGGACCAACGCGGTCAGGGCCTTTATGCTCTACACAGGATGGTTTCTGCTGGGACAGTGTTTCAGAGACTTAGATAATTTCGGTCCCGGCCGATGGATACCTCTGCTGGGAATCCCCGGTTCCTACGTGGCGGCGTGGGCCTTTCGAATGCCCTCGGTTCCCCACTTCGGAGGCCCCGCCGTGATGGCGCTGATCAGCGTGGCCATGGTCCAGTATCTGAGTCGGGATGTTGTGAGGCCGGGAAACAGGACGATAGTTTTGGGGGCGTTGGTCCTGTCGATGCAGTGGCTCGATGTCATTCCCAAGCTGACCGACTACGGTTTCGGATGGGGCGAGCTCAGTCTGGCGATCAAGGAGGTGGCTACACTGATGGACAGGGACGTGGTGCTCGACGTGGTCGGAACGATGTCCTTCGTTTTCAGTTTCGCCATGGCCTTGGTAATAACGGAGCTTTTCGTCGGCTATGAGAAGAGGTTGGCCCAGCTCAGGCTGTTGAGAAAAAGGGAAAGAGAGCTGTCCAGGCTCAGGCAGGATCAGACCGAGAGCCGGGTCTATCGAGAGATGCAGTATCTGGTCCACGATCTGAAGAGGCCTCTGACGGCGGTGATGGGATTGTCGGACGTGATATCCCAGACTTCGACGGATCCCACGGCGGTTCGCCACTCCGACAGGATTCAGGGGGCGGCCTCCAGGATGAACCAGATGATATCGGAGATAAAAGATCCCACGGCGGTACAGGTCGTGTCGGTGTCGGATCTGTTGGATTACTCGCTTTCCCAGATAAGGCCGCTGGAGTGGTCGTCGGCTTTGCGTCTGGAGATACCGGAGGAGTTGAGGAACCGTTCTATAAGGGTCAATCTAATAAGGTTTTCCCGGGCTGTGGTGAATCTGCTGGACAACTCCCACAGGGCGACGGTAGGGCGTTCGGATCCCAGGATCTTCCTCGGAGTCTCGGAGAGTCGGGACGGGAATATCGTCCTTTTCGTCAGGGATAACGGTCCGGGGTTCGGAGACGATATCGACAAGGGGGGATCCCGGTGGGGATCGTCCGGCCTAGGACTGGCTTTCGTGAAAGATGTGACCGATTCTCACGGTTGGAAGTTCGAGTTGGGGAGCGGTCCGGACGGCGGAGCCTCGGTCGAGCTGAGCGCCCCGCCTTTCGAGGATAGGAGTGGAAAATATGAGCCTTTATCTGGGCGCGGTTGACGACGATAGGGAAGTCCTCTACACGCTGGAGGTTATGGCTTCCTCTTTGGGGTGGTCCATGAGGACCTCCGACGATCCCGAGACCGCTCTGAACTGGGTCTCAGACGACACTGTCGACGTACTGTTGGTGGATTTTCATATGCCGATAATGAGTGGACTAGAGGTTATACGAAGGGCCAGAAAGCTCTCCTCGTCGGTGGTGCTCATGGCCCTTACCGTGGAGGAGCGACCGGATGTCGCCCGGGAGCTGATCATAGCGGGAGCGGACGATTTTGTCTGCAAACCGATTCGACTGGCCGATTTCTCCGCCAGGATAGGCCTTCATAGGGAGCTCTCCCGTTACAGGAGGGCCGGACGGTGGGAGGGAGGGGACAGAGGAATCTCGGAGGAAACCGCCCGTAAAATCTACGATTCGCTTTTATCGGAGGGGGTCTATCTGTCCGCCTCGGAGGTGGCAGATCTGACGGGGGTCTCCTATCCCACCGCCAATAGGTATCTGGAGTACCTGGTTAGAAAGGGACAGATCAAAAAGGTGCGTCGTCAGGAGGACGGAAGAAGCGGCCGTCCCAGAAGCTACTACCGCGGAGGGTTGCCGTGATAAAAAAGATAGAAAATATGGATTCCTTGGATATTCGAGCTTAAACTGTAGGGCAGCGGGAGGAATTTCAGATCTCGCTGCCTTACAGTTTTTTCATATTTTCGAGGAGGTAATGAGATGAAAAGATATCTTATAGGTCTTGCGGCGGCTTTCATGGTGATCGTGACTACCGTGTCCTTCGCTTCGGCGGCGGACGTCGCCCTGACCTCGGTGGGACAGAGCCCGGATGCCATGATGGTCAAGGTAGTGCTCAAGTCCTTGAGCGTCAAGCCCGATTACGATCCTCTAATGAAGGCCGATGATCTGTCGGATCACAAGGTACTCATAGCGGTGGTGGGTGGTAGCTCCAAGGGACTGGGAGCCGCCGGAATCGACAAGGATCAGGAGGTGGCTAGAGCCGAGGCCCTGCTGGACAAGGCGAAGGCCGACGGAGTCAAGGTGTTGGTCATGCACGTCGGAGGCCCGGGGCGCAGAGGGACCTTGTCCGATCTGTTCATCTCCGCCGCCGTGCCATATTCGGACGGCCTGATCCTGGTGGACGGGGCGGATCAGGATGGTCTTTTCGAGAGTCTTCTCGGAGATAAACCGGTGGAGCCCGAGGTCGTCCCCAACGTCAGAGGGACCAAGGCTCCTCTGGAGAAGATCCTCGCTTCCTGGGAAATCCTGTAGGTAGATCTACGCTATGTCGTGGTTTTGGCCGGAGGGAATATACACCCTCCTGATGATAGGGGTTTTCGCCTTTTCCGCCTTCGCCTGGAAGCTCCCCATAGCCGTCGCCATGGCCTTGGCGGCCATATCCGGAGCTCTGGCGTCTGGAAACGGCGTTCCCATAAGGCACCTGATCGAGGGAGAGTTCGGCTACATAGATACCATACTGATAATAGCCACCGCCATGATCTTCATGAAGGTGGTGCAGCGTATAGGTCTACTCGACTCGGTGGCCGCCTGGGTCATAAGGCGATTCAGGAACTATCCGGTCTTTCTGAGTCTGGGGATAATGTTTCTCATAATGGTCCCTGGCATGATAACCGGATCGTCCACCGCGGCGGTCCTTACGACCGGTGCTCTGGTGGCTCCGGTATTGATAAAACTGGGGGTTCCGGTGGTGAAGACCGCCGCGGCCATATCCATGGGAGCTCTGTTCGGGATGATAGCCCCTCCCATAAGCATACCGGCCATGATAATAGGGGCCGGAGTCGATATCCCCTACGTGGGTTTCGGTTTCCCTCTGTTGATATGCACTCTCCCTCTGGCGGTGGTCTGTTCCCTTCTGCTCATATACCCCTACGTCAGGAAAGAGCGAGACGAGGCCGCACTGGACGCCGAACTGGCCAGAATGAGCGGGGTCGTTCTGACGCCGAGGCTCTTCCTGCCAGTGGTGGTGCTGGTGGTCCTGTTGGGGGGAGAGAGGATGTTTCCCCATATATGGCCGTCTTTGGGCATGCCCCTCGATTTTCTTCTGGCCTCCGCGGCGGGACTGCTTTCCGGGTCCAGATGGAACCCACTGGAAACCGTGACGGAGGCGGTCGACGAGGCCCTTCCAGTCATGGGAATACTTATGGGGGTCGGTATGTTCATACAGATAATGACCCTGACCGGTGTGAGAGGTTTCGTCGTCGTCTCGGCCCTGGCTTTGCCTTCATGGACCCTCTATCTGGGTATAGCGACGTCCATGCCACTTTTCGGTGCGGTCTCGTCCTTCGGATCCGCCTCGGTACTGGGAGTGCCTTTCCTGCTCGCCCTGCTCGGGCAAAACGAGATAGTGGTGGCCTCCGCCCTCAGCCTGGTGGCGTCTTTGGGCGACCTGATGCCCCCCACGGCCTTGGCCGGTATATTCGCCGCCCAGGTGGTAGGGGAGGACAATTACTTCAAGGTACTGCGGCACTGTATGTTCCCCGCGGTCCTCACAGCCGGATGGGGCATAGCCGTAATACTGATGGCCGAGCCTCTGGCGAAGTTGATTTTCTAGGAGGTGGAGCCGGATGATGACCTTGATATACAGAGCTATAGTCCTGTTCGTGATGGCTCTCGTGGTTCGTTGTATGTTCAGAGAGCGCTCCTTCTGGAAGCAGGTGACAGCCGCCATGGTGCTCGTCCCCTTGGTGCTCCGTTTCCTTTTGGTCAAGTAGGGAGGTGTGACCGTGAAGACTTTTAAGGGAAATGCCGCTACGGCGGTAGCCCTGCTGGTGGCGGTTTGCGTCCTCTCTTTCCTGTCGGCCCAAAGTTTTCTGGCGATGAGAGAGCCCGATCCAGTGAAGCCCTCCGAGGGGTTCGTAAAGAGGATGCTCTCCGACTGGTTCGAGCCACTCGAGGGGACCCCGGCGGATACCCCCGTCTACGTTCAGGACAGCGGAGTTCCTGGAGGTACTGTGATGATCATGGGAGGAACCCATCCCAACGAACCGGCCGGTACTATGACGGCGATCATATACCTCGAGAGAGCTCGGGTTACCAAGGGTAAGCTCCTAGTGATACCCTTCGCCAACATGACGGCCATGGGACACAACTCGCCTCAGGAGGCGTCGCCTCAGTATTTTCATCTGGACGTTCCGGGAGGGACCCGTTGGTTCCGTTACGGCTCCAGGGCGAGCAACCCGGTCTATCAGTGGCCCGATCCGGACATATACATACACGCTCAGTCGGGGCAACAGTTGGCGGGAAGCTCCAAGAGCAATCTCAACAGGGCCTATCCGGGGGTGAAGGACGATGCCCTGACCCAGCAGGTTGCATATGCGGTGATTCAGCTGCTCAGGGAGGAGAAGGTGGACCTGGCCTTCGACCTTCACGAGGCATCTCCGGAGTACCCGGTGGTCAACGCGATAGTGGCTCACGACAGGGCCATGGAGCTGGCTGCCATGGTGTCAATGGAGCTGGAGATGGGAGGTGTCCCCATGAGGCTCGAGCCTTCGCCGGTCAACTTCAGAGGCCTCAGCCACAGAGAGTGGGGCGACAACACCGACACTATGGCCATACTCATGGAGTCGGGCAACCCAAGTCAGGGACGACTCAGAGGTCGAACCGACGAGGCCCTGGTGCTGACCGGTGAGGATAAGGCCTACCTGAAGGCGGCGGAGCTGGGAAGGCTGTTCATCCCTTACGAGGGGGATCAGCCTCTGGACCTGAGGACCGCCAGACACGTGGAGGCCATAAAGCTTTTCGTGGAGATGCTCGGGGACGTCAAAGAGGGCGGAGCCGTAGAGGTGGAGAACATCCCCTCTTACGAGGAAATGATAGAGAGCGGTATAGGAGCTTTCCTGTTGCCCCTATCGGACGATCGGTTCGACGGGAAGTAGAGAGAAAAACGAGGAGGGAAAGAAGTGAGGAGAAGAATAATTGGTTTGGCGACCGCTGTGGCGGTCGTGACGGTCTCGGTGGGAGTCGCTTTCGGAGCCGGATCTCACGAGGTGAAGGATGTAACCGCTTCCAAGGGAATGGTGGCCGCCGCCAACAGGTTAGCCGCTGAGGCGGGAGTCGAGATACTGAAGAAGGGCGGAAACGCTGTGGACGCCGCCGTGGCGACGGGTTTGGCTCTCAACGTTGTGGAGCCCAACGCTTCCGGCATAGGCGGAGGCGGTTTCATGGTGATCCGGATGGCCGACACCGGAAAGGTCGTCGCTCTGGACTACCGCGAGGAGGCTCCTTCCGGGGCCACGAAGGATATGTATTCCTCGGAGAAGGCCAAGGCGGACAAGATTAGCGCCTACGGTCCTCTGGCGGTCGGAGTTCCCGGAACCCTGGCAGGCTATCAGATGGCTTTGGATCTCTACGGAACGATGACCCTGGCCGAGGTGATAGAGCCCGCCATAAGACTCGCCGAACAGGGGGTCCCACTTTCTCCGACAACTGCGGGAGCTGTGGAAAGTCACTTCGGCGATCTGTCCAAGTTCACTCCGGAGAAGGACAACCCCTTCCTCAAGGACGGTCTTCCCCTGGAGGCGGGCTCCATAGTGAAGCAGCCCAAGCTGGCCAAGGCCTTCCGCCTGATAGCGAAGGATGGAAAGAACGCCTTCTACAACGGCCCCATCGGCCGTTCCATGGTGGACAACATCCGCAACCAGGGCGGTATCATGACCATGAACGATCTTCAGCGCTATCAGCCGGTGCTGAGACTCCCCTCCGAGGGGACCTACAGGGACTACAGGATCTATTCCATGTGTCCTCCTTCTTCCGGAGGTATAACCCTGGTCGAGATACTTAACATACTGGAGAACTTCCCCCTCTCCGACTGGGGGCACAACTCTCCCAGAACGATCCATACCATGGCTGAGGCCTTCAAGATGGCCTTTTCGGACAGGGGTAACTTCCTCGGTGACCCGTCTTTCGTAAACATCCCCTACGGTATGCTTGAGTCCAAGAAGTACGCCAAGACCCTGGCGGAGAGGATAGACGAGAACAAAGCAATGCAGGAGGTGCCCAAGAGCGACCCCTCCGTAGACGAGCACTGGTCCACTACCCACGTCTCCGTGGCGGATGTGTCGGGGAACATAGTCTCCATGACCCAGACGGTCAACTATTTCTTCGGAGCCAGCATGATCGATCCGGAGTTCGGGTTCGTCTACAACGACGAGATGGACGATTTTTCCTCCAATCCGAAGAGCGTAAACGCTCCCGAGCCGGGGAAGAGGCCTCTTTCCTCCATGAGTCCGACCATAGTGGTCGATCCTCAAGGTAGACCTTTCATGGCATTGGGAACTCCCGGAGCCTGGAGGATCATAACCTCGGTGGCTCAGATAATGACCAATGTAGTGGATTTCGGCATGACCATGGACGAGGCCATAGAGGCTCCCAGGTTTACCTGCCGGGCCATCGGGACCAAGCCGGACGTTCTTCAGCTGGAGTCTCGAATTCCCCAGAGTACCCTGGATGTCCTGAAGCTCAGAGGACATAAGATAAAGGTAAAGGACGAGTTCGACCTCTATTTCGGAGGGGCTCAGGGGATATGTTTCGACCCCGATAAATCGACCCTCATAGGAGGAGCCGACTCCCGCAGGGACGGCGACGTGGTGGGTTACTGATCTGTATTTCTTCCTCCACAGGGGATGGGACGGTTTTTCCGTCCCATCCCCTTCTTTGTTATCCCTAGCGGTATCCCCTATAATCTAATGATCAAATCCCCTTTGGAGGAGATCCGATGAAGGACATATCTCAGAGTCTTGTCATGGTAGTAGACGATTCCAGAGCTTTTCTGGACCTGATGGTGGAACTTCTGTCGCCTATATGTCGGGTCTCGGTCGCTTTGGACGGTCCGTCCTGTCTGGCTCTTGCGGAACGGGAGCCCCCTGACCTGTTCCTGATGGACGTTCAGATGCCCGGCATGTCCGGTTTCGACGTCTGCAGGGTTCTAAAATCGGATCAAGCCCTGAGGCATATACCTGTTATGTTCGTGTCCTCCATCAACGATATGGAAAGCAGGATAAAAGGGCTCTCCCTGGGGGCTGTAGACTATGTGGTAAAGCCATTCTTCTCTCAGGAGCTTTTGCTAAGGGTGGAGGCCCATCTTAATTTGAAGATAGCCCAGGAGTCTCTGGTACAGGAGGCCGAATATCTGGAGGAGCAGGTACGCAGGAGGACCGAGGAGATCCGGGCCGCCACGAGGAGGATAGAGGCCAGCGAAAGGGAATTTCGATCTCTGGCGGAGGGGTTGCCCGACATGGTCTTCAGAATAGGTCCGGACGGGCGTTTTCGCTCCATCTCCGGTGCCGTGCGTTCCCTGTTGGGGGTGGATCCGGGAGAGGCTTTGGGACGGACCCCGGAGGACTCGGGGCTTTCAAGCCTCTGTATCGCCCTTTCGAGGGAAAATCTTATGAGGGTGTTTCAAAAGGGAGACCAAGAGGTCATGGAGGTCCCCCTGCTCGAGGGGGGTACGGTGGAGGTCCGCCTCCTGCCCGAGAGGGGGCCAGACGACAGCAAGGTCATCTCCGTCCTGGGGATCATAAGAGACATCTCCTCTCAGAGAATGGTGGAGGAACAGCTTCTCTCTCAGGGTGCCTTCCTGTCCACCCTCGTCGATAACCTGCCGGTGGGGGTCACGGCCAAGGACCTATCTGTAGGTGGGGCCTACGTCATATGGAATTCGAAGCTTTCCCAGGTACTGGAGATCCCCGCCGAGGAGGCCCTGGGCATGACAGAAGGGGATCTGTTCCCATCGGAACTGGCAGACATAATGGTGCGGGACGACCGTAAGGCCTTCGAGACCGGCAGACCGGTGGTGACCGATCTTTCCTACGATGTTGCGGGACCCGACGGTTTGACCGCCCGTTTCTTCCGAGTGACCAGGGTGCCCATAACCGACGACGAAGGGGCTCCTTCGATTTTGTTGGCCATGGTGGAGGATCGGACCGATTTCGTCATAGCGGATAGAGAGTTGAAGTCGTCCCTGCACGATAAGGACATCCTGTTGCAGGAGGTTCATCACAGGGTCAAGAATAATCTTCAGGTGGTCTCGAGCCTGATGAGCCTACAGGCGTCCAGGTCGGACGACCCCACGGTGGTGAGCGCCTTTCTGGAAAGCCGAAGCAGAGTGCTCGCCATGGCTTACGTCCACGAGCTTCTCTACAGAAACTCTCAGTTCTCCGATATAAAGTTCGCCGATTATCTGGATGAACTGACCGGGATCATCTCCTCTACCTACGGAGATGGCCGGGATATCTCTTTAGAGGTCGAGGCGGACGACACCAGGCTCCACGTCGATGTGGCCATACCCTGCGGTCTGATAGTGAACGAGCTGGTCACCAACGCCTACAAACACGCTTTTTCCGGCAGGGAAAGTGGCACGGTAAAGGTCGACTTCAGGTCCGAGAACGGAAATGTGTCTTTGATCGTCTCCGACGACGGCGTCGGCTGCGACGATCTGGATAAAGAGGACAGCCTGGGGCTTACCGTCGTCAGAGGTCTGGTAAGGCAGATAGGGGGGGGACTGGTCGTCTTGTCCGATCGGGGGATGTCGTTCGAGGTGTCCTTTCCGTTCAAGAGGGGAGCCGGAGAGATGAAAGAGGGTGGTCGACGGTGAGGAGGAGGGGGACCTCGGCCGTCTTTTTCTGGTTCGTCTACTGCTACCTCCATCCGGTGGTGCGGATAGGTGTGGCCTACAACGTGGTGCCTTACGCCGTGATACCGGAGGCCATAGCCGCTGCGGAGATCGCAAACGGAGGCTTGAAGGTCCCGGTGTTGTCGACCATAGCCTCCACCCCGGTCCTGTCCGGCAGGGACGACGGGTTCTTCCGCACGAGGGAGGACTTCCCCTACGAGACGGAGCAGATGGCCAGACTTATCGAGAGGCTGGAGGTCTTTTGGTTCGGCGACAATCCCCAGGATCTCTGCGTCCATAGTCGGTGTCTTTCGTTTTCCAGATGATTGTCATAGCTTGGATTTCGTCGAATTCGCCTCTCCCGAGGTGTTTTTCCTCCGCCTCGTTGGACGCGATCGCTACTGTGATGGTCTCCAATCTGAAAAAGTGTTTTTCCTGTGAGTTCGCCGGGTTGGTCGCCATAGTAGGGGGCCGTCCCAGCCGGGGCCTCTGACCGACGAGGAGTTTGACGAGATGCGCCGTCATCCCGACTACGCCGTCGATATACTCGGCGATTCGGAGTGGCTGGAGATGGCTAGACAGATAGCCACGACCCATCACGAAAAATGGGACGGATCGGGTTATCCTAGAGGTCTTAAGGGCGAGGATATCCCCCCTCTGCGGCAGGATAGTGGCCTTGGCCGACATATACGACAGGATTAAGGACTGATAGAGTGAACATAAGAATATTGGTTACAGGAAGCCGGGGCAAAAGCTCGGTTGTTCGACTTATCCACAGGGCCCTGGTGTCCGGTGGGATCGAGGCCTACGGTAGGATAACGGGAGTGATACCGAGGACGCTCACGCTTCGAGGGGAGCTGCCCATATATCGATCTTCCGGAGCTCACGTCAGAGAGATGAAATGGTGGATAAATGCTATGCCGTCGGACGCCGAGGCGGTCGTTATGGAGAACAGCGCTGTATCTCCCGACCTTCAGCACCTCGCCTCCCTATGGCTCGATCCGACTTTGACCGTCTTGACAAACGTCAGACCGGATCACCAGGACGCTTGGGGAAACGACGAGGATTCCGCCTCGGTCGCCCTATGTAAGGGGATCCCTGGTGGCGGCAGGGTCCTACTTGGGGCGGAGGCGGATAGGCCTCTCGTTCGGGCCTTGTTGAAGAATAAGGGGTGTATGATCACCGTAGTTCCGGAGCTTCCGGAGCCGCGATCCTATCGGGTCTCCAACGAAGCCTTGGCTCTGGAGGCCTGTCGTATTTCGGGGGTCGTGGGCCCGGAGGTGACGGAGGGGATAAAGTCTCTCCTTCCTGATATTGCCGATTTCTCCGTGCTGGACGCGGGAGGGGGAAAGCTGGCCTTCGCCTTTTCCGCCAATGACGTGGTGTCGAGCGAGTCGCTTTTCTACTCTCTGGGATGGAGGAGAGAGGACGTCACGGTACTCTTCAACCATCGAAGGGACAGGGGCAACCGTCTCAGGGTGTTCGCCCCCTGGATCGAGAAAGAGAGCTGGAAGGACCGGATAGTGATAGGGGACAGGCCTTTTTTCCGAAGTGGAGGAGCCCGTTATGTCGGTCTCGACAGGCCTGAGGACCTTATAGCCCTGGTGTCACGGGCTGGGTTGGTCTTCGGATGCGGCAATGTCGTCCACGGCCTGCCGTTGGACGCCAAAATTATTCTTGAGAGGATGTCTTGATGGAAAGCTCTCTTTGGCTCCTGTTGATCGGGATCCTGCTAGGCATGTACTTTTACGAGAGGACCGGACTCTCCTGCGGCGGGGTTATAACTCCCGGAGTGCTGGCCATGTCTTTGGGGAGCCCGGTAAGGATATTATGGGCTCTGACGGCGGCCTTCGTCGTCTGGACCATCATGGAGAGTCTCTCCAGGGTCTTCGTCATCTACGGTCGACAGAGAATCGCCCTCTCCATGGCGGTGGCTCTTCTGGTAAAGATGATTCTGGGAGGTTTTTCCGATCCGGGAGCCCTGTGGTTGGGCTGGGCGGTTCCTGGGTTGATGGCAGCCGATTTTCAGAGGCAGGGACCTCTTGTTACCCTGACATCCTCCTTCTCCGCCGCCTTCGCTACATCCATGGGCTTCTCCGTGGTAGCTGCGATAGGAGGCTATCTGTCGTGACCTTCGATCTCGGAGAATACAGGGACAGACTCAGAAGACGCTCCCGTCGTCGCATACTGTCTCTGCTTATGCTTACAGGAGTCATGGCCTTGATATATCTTGTCGGAGGCGACGGGCTTTCTATGGATGAGGAGCGGCTTTGGTTCGGCGTGAGAGAGGCGGAGACGTCGGTGGCCGACTGGCGGCGCTCCATCGGGTCCTTTCCTTCCATCACCGACGATCCATGGAACCTAGGGCTCATAGGCCTGGAGTGGAGTCCTCTGTCTACGACCCTCGGCAGCCTCCCTTCCAAGAGGACCGCCTGCCATCCCGATTGGGCAGTCATCTTTCTTCGATGGTTTCGATCTATGGGGCTTTCGGCGGGGGATCCGGTGGTGATAATGTCTTCTTCCTCTTTCCCGGGCTTGTTGTTGAACATGCTGATGGCGTCGGAGTTCTACGACCTGGACGTACATCTGGTGGTCTCCCTTGGGTCCTCCACCTGGGGATGCAACGATCCCAAGGCACCTTGGCCCACCATGGCGAAGGTGCTCAGAAAAAGAGGATTCCTCAGCACGAGAGCCTACTGCTATACCCTGGGAGGGGGTGGCGAGGTGGGATCGGGAATCTCCCCCGAGGGGATCGACATAATGACGTCCGCTGCGATGAAAGCCGGTGTCCCCGTGCTGTCCTTGTCCTCCAAGGAAGAGGTCGTCGACTGGAAGATGGACTTCATCGGTCGGGTGAAACCCAAAGTGGTGGTATCCATAGGGGGATCAAGCGCCAATATGGGAGACGATCCGGCGGTCCTGTCACTTCCTCCGGGCATCTCCAAGCCCGGAGCCCATGGAGGTGACGGGGTTATAGGCAGGTCTCTGAAGGAGGGGTATACCGTTATCCATCTCCTCAACCTTAGGGACTTGGCCCTGGCGGAGGGGGTTCCATTCGACTCCGAGCCTGTAAGAGGTAACGTAGGGAGACGGTCTATCTTTCTCTCTCTAGCGGGAGTGGCGGTCTATCTCGGAGCGGCCCTGTTCTTCTCAAGATTTTCCCATGGAGGCGAAACTCTTGGGAACAAAATATAACTTAATAGGCTAGGCCATGAAATCAGAGGGATTCCTTTTTTCATTGAGGAGCCTTCTGATTTTTGTTTATGTATCTGTTATTGTCGGTTGGCGGCATAAACCTGCCTTTTTGTTCTGAAAAAACAAATGTGTATCGTTGACCTCATAGGGTGAAAAGGGATACTCTAAATAAGTAGTGAGAGAAGTTTTTTTCTTCTATCTTTTTGGGGAGGTCGATTTTTTATGAGAAGAAACACCGTGGTGCTAGCTGTTCTCGTTTCGTTGTTTTCGTTTTTCGTCGGTTCCGCCATGGCGGCGGTCACCGGCGACGCGCCTTTAAAGGGCGATGAGCCCCTTCTGATAACCAACGCCGGTCAGGGACCGGGAGGCAAGATGGGGCGGCTTCTTGTCAGCCGGTCCAAGGCTGTGAAGGACATGACCTACAATGCCGAGCCCACGCCGGAGGACATCCTATCCGGTGGTTATAAGACGGTGCTCGTGATGATCGGTTCGTCCGCTAAGGGGCTCGGAGCCTCTGGGATCACAATCGACGACGAGATCGACAGGCTTGGAGCCATAATGGAGACCTGCAAGAAAGAGGGGATCCAGGTCATAGCTGCCCATATAGAGGGTAAGGCCAGGAGAGGCAAGCCCGGCAGCGCCGACGAACGTTCCATCGACGTCGTAGCCCCCTATGCCCAGGGTTTCATAGTCAAGAACGACAGCGACTGGGACGGACGTTTTACCGATCTGGCCGAGGCCAACGGAGCTCCCCTGACCATCATAGACGAGACCATCGACTTTATGGACGTGGTCAAGGATATGTACTCGAAGTAGCCGAGGAGGAAGTCGATTTTGTCTATGTACGCCGAGACTTCCATGGTCCTGGCGGTGATGGCGGTGGTCTTCGCCCTTTGTAGCTGGAAGCTCAAGTCGCCGGAGATCTCCATGGTCATCACAGCCATAGCCGGTGCCCTGGCGGGGCGGCTGTGGTTTCCCGTCAGGCTTCTCGTGGAGGGGACCTTCACCTATTTCGACGTGGGGCTCATCTTCATCACCGCCTCGGTCTTCATCAACATGTACTCCGCCACCGGGGCCATGAACGCCCTGATTCGCAAGATGGTGGAGCGTTTCTACCATCGCAAGTGGATGCTCTTTTCCATACTGGCTGTGATAATGCTGATCCCCGGCGCTCTCACCGGTGCGGGAAGCGTATCGATGTTCGTCGTGGGAGGCATGATCGCCACGGTCCTACGGTACATGGGTATCACGTCGGTCAGGACCACTGCCTTCATATACGTCACGTCCATGTTGGCGGCGGCGGCGCCTCCCATAAACCTCTGGGCCATGTTGATGGCCGCTCAGGCCAACATGCCCTACGTAGGATTCTCCGTTCCCCTTCTGGCCCCCATCCTGGTGATCACCGTCTTCACCGTGGTCTATCTGCTGAGGGGAGGGGAGCCCGAGCCCAAGGAGAAGATCCTGGAGGAACTTCCGATTCCTCCGGAAGGCATGAACTGGTTCCGTATACTAGCTCCGATGCTCACCTTTTTGGTGATAGTCCTTCTGTCCAAGTACATGGCCTTCAGCGTTCCCACCGTTGGGTTACCTCTCAACTTTCTTATCTCCGCGGGAGTGGCCGTGCTTTGCTCTCCGATCAAGCGTTCAGTCGGAGAATGGGGAAATACCGTCCTGGAGACGATGGAGCAGGTCTTTCCTCTGTTGGCCACGGTCATCAGCGTAGGGGTACTGGTCAACATAATGACCGCCACCGGGGTCAGAGGGCTTATAGCCATAACCTTCGTTACCCTTCCGACCATCTTCATATATCTGACGGCCCTTTTCGTGCTGCCGATGGCTCAGGGGTCGCTTAGCTACGGGAGCGCCATAATACTGGGAACTCCTATGATATTCCTCTTCAACTCCGTCGGCTTCGACGTGACCATAGTGGCGACGGCCCTGAGCCTGATGTTCCCTCTGGGAGACTGTCTTCCTCCCTCTAGGATATCCGGCAGGGTGGCTATAGAGGTGTCGGGCTATGAGGGCAGCTATATGTCCTTCCTCAAGGGAATTTTCGTCCCGGCCCTGTTCATGGGGCTGGTCGCATTGTTTATGTTGATCAACGCCAACGCGTTCAAGTTTTTAGTGATCCGGTGAGGAGGAGAAGATCATGACGACGGTGCTGAACCAGGTTATCCATCAGATCTACTACGTTATAGTCGCCTTTTTCGGACTCCTGCTTCTAAGGAATCTCTTCTTCAGGAAGACCAGGACCAGCCTGATATACGATGTGGTATATGCCTATACCCTTATACCCTTCGTCCTCAGGGTCCTTCACATAAAGTAAGGTGGTTTTGATGAAGAGAAGAGAGATCCCAGGGGTAAAGAGAAAGCTAGCGGTACTGGCTGTAGTTGCGGTTATCGCTTTTTTGGGCGCTAAGGAGTTCATGGAGCTTCGGAACTTCAAGGAACCCGTGGTCGTGTCGGAGGCCTTCACCGAGAAGGTGATGCTCAGCGATTATTTCGAGGGCATAAAAGGAACGGGAGTGGACACGCCGGTCTATCTGTTCGACTCGGGCGTGCCAGGTGGGACCCTGGTCTTTTTAGGGGGGACCCATCCCTACGAACCTGCCACCATGCTAGCGGCCTATGTGGCCATGGAGAATATCTCCGTCTCCAAGGGAAGGGTGTTCATAATTCCCCACGCCAACCTGAGCGCCTCCAAGGTGGGCATGCTGGGTAACGCCTATCCCAAGTTTCTACATGTGCAGACCGAACACGGCCCCAGGGCCTACCGTATAGGAGATCGATCCACCGATCCTCTGGACCAGTGGCCCGATCCCTTCACCTACGTCCACTATCCGTCCAAGCAGAATCTGGCGTACACAGACGCCAGAAACCTCAACAGGACATATCCCGGTCGTCCCGACGGTAACCTGACGGAACAGCTGGCCTACGCCATCATGGAGCTGATAAGGAAGGAAAAGGCCGACCTGTACTGCGATACCCACGAGGCGTCGCTGATGTATCCGGTGGTTAGCACCTACGTGGCCCACGACAGGGCTCTGGACGTTGCCATGATGGCGGCCATGGAGCTAAGTGCCACCACCTTCCCGATGAAATGCGAGGCCAGCCCCAAGAGCTTGAGAGGGCTCTCTCACAGGGAGGTCGGAGACTTCTCCCCCGTCCCCGAGCAGGGATATGAGGGGGTCCTGGCCGTCCTGATGGAGACAATGGAACCCTTCATAGATCGGGTGGCCGGTAAGATAACCGAGGAGCTAATGATGGAGGGTAAGGACGAGTTCCTCCAGACCGCCTCGGAGCATGGCCTTCTGTACTGTGTTCCCGAATACGATATAGAGTTCGGCAGCCCCATGAAATATCGTGTAGGGCGACATCTGTCCTCCATAGCCGAGCTGATCCGTCAGATGAACGACTTTTTCCCCGAGAAGGAGATACAGCTTCAGTGGCCCGAGTTCGACGGTCTCATGGAGAACGGCATCGGCTATTATCTCCATGACCCGACAAAGGCCCACAGTACTAGGGTCTTCTGGAACTGAGTTTCTAAAAGTCGGGATGAACGGAGGTGGTCCGTCGAGAAAGCTGAAATAGCGGCTAGAAGGCTAGAGTTTTTGTAGAGATAACCGGATTTATATAAAGGAGTGTGAGCGATGAGGAACAAGAAACTGGCATCTTTTGCTGTCGCGCTGTGCCTGGTAATGGCCATGGCCTTGGTCGCCTCGGCCTGTACGGTGGTCGCAGTCGGCAAGAACGCCACCGTGAACGGAACTTCCATCATCACCCATAACGACGATTCCACCAGTGCCAACTTCAAACTATGGATCATAGAGGAGAAGGATTGGCCGGAAGGATCGGTTCGCAAGCTGATAATGAACGATCACGGTTACGAGCCCGGCGACGTCATGGGGGAGATGCCCCAGGCCAGCCATACCTATCGTTACTTCAAGAGTCGTTACTCCTTCATGAACGAGATGGGCGTCGCCATGGGCGAGTCCACCTTCGGAACCGATAACGAGGAGATAAAGAAGGACCTGGTGAAGGACAGCGACGGCATCATCGACTGTTGGCTGGCTCAGGACATAGCCCTGGAGCGGGCCGCTACCGCCCGTGAGGCCGTCAAGATCATGGGAGACCTGGTCGAGGAGTTCGGTTGGGCTGGCAGCGGAGAGACCATCAACATCACCGATGGAGACGAGGTTTGGATCGCCGAATTTTACGGCCGCGACCTCTGGTGCGCCGTCCGCATGCCCGACGATATGTTCTTCGTGGCGGCCAACAGGGCCAGGCTCAGGGATATCGACCTGACCGACAAGGAGAACGTCATGCACTCTCCCAATATCGTCTCCTACGGCGTCAACAAGGGCTGGATAGACGGCAACGTAAACTGGAAGAGTTTCAGCCCCGCCCAGGTCTACGCTCCCTATCACGACAGGCTCTACTCCACCAGGCGGGTCTGGAGGGCCCAGGAACTGGTAGCTCCCTCTCTCAAGCAGAGTCCCAAGGAGCATAACTATCCCCTCTTCGTGAAGCCCGATAAGAAGCTCTCCACCTGGGACATCTTCAAGATCAAGGGAGATTACTACGAGGGCACCGATTACGACCTCACCGAGGGACCTGCCGCCGGACCCTGGGGCAACCCCATCAGAATCGCCAACAAGGGTGAGGGTGCCTGGGAGAGATCCATCAACATGCACAGAACCTGCTATGTACACATCGGAGAGGTTGATCCAAAGCTTCCCGCACCGATCAAGGGCATCAGCTGGTTCGGATACGGCGCTCCCGACACGACCTACCTTACCCCTCTTTGGCCGATCATGAGGAAGCTTCCCAAGTTCTACGAGGTCGGATCCCGTTACGAGGACTTCCGCCGCGACTCCGGTTGGTGGGTCAACACCTACGTCCAGGAGATGACCACACTTCGCTACTGCGAGGCCATCAAGGAGATCTACGCCCTCAGGGATCCCAAGATGAGGGAGCAGTTCACCGAGACCTACGCGGTACAGAAGGACGCGGCCAAGCTCTGGAGACAGGGCAAGAAGAACCAGGCCATCGACCAGCTGACCCGCTTCGCCTACGACAGGGCAGTTGACTGGAACCGTACCTGGCTGAAGCTGGGCGACCACCTTCTGGGTAACTACGCCCTGGGCTACAGGAACTTCAAGATCACCGGCTATCCCCAGTGGTGGAACGATTTCATCGGTTACGGACCTCTCGAGAGATAGCTCTGCCGTGATCGATCTATTGAAGGCCCCCCTTAAGGGGGGCCTTTATCGTAGCGTCCTGTTATGCTGCTGTCTTATGGGAAGCACGCTCCTGCCGAGGTCGTTTTCATGGGGATGCGACGAAGGTATCGCCGCCTCGATAACGATGGAGAACTCCCTGAGGATCCTGAGGTCCGAGAGAGAGGCATTGGGGATCGTGGCGTCCCCCGACCTGGATCCATACGGAATCGGAGTGATAGGAGAGGAGTTTACCCCTCTCACGACCACTCTGGGCCATCTGGAGGACAAGACAGCCTCGTCGAACCCCCTTTTCGCCGCGGCTCTGGTAGGAGAATTTCGCCGTATGGGGTTGAAAAGGGGTGACTCCGTGGCGATAGGAGCCAGCGGCTCTTTCCCGGGGTTGCTGGTGGCGGTGCTGTCCGCCTGCGACGCAATGGGGTTCCGCTCTCTTCTGATCTGCTCTCTGGGGTCGTCGATGTACGGGGCCAACCGGGTCGGCTTCAACGTTGTGGACATGGTCAAGCTCCTGGAGGACAGAGGTTCTTTGGATTTCGAGCTTTTGGGGTTCTCCCTGGGAGGAGACGACGACAGATACGATGCCCCTCTGTTTCCGGAGTGGCGTGATCTGTCCTTGGACGAGGCCCTGAGACTTGGATCGGAGGAGAGATTTATCTACGAGGAGTCCCTCGATAAGAGTGTCGAGGTCAGGATGGCCCTTTACGACGAGGCCGCCGACGGTGAAATAGGATGTTTCGTAGGGGTCGGGGGGGCCTCGGTGACATTCGGTGACTCGGACCAATCGGCTTCCTTCCCTGGCGGGACGACGTCGAAGCCCTTCGAATCCATGCCATCGGAGGGGCTGCTTTCCCGTTTTCTACGTAGCGGAGTTCCTGTGATCCATCTTCTCTGCGTGAGGGATCTGTGCGATCGATGGTCCATTCCCTACGGCGATAACCCCCTGAACTGGCGGAATCAACGATTTTCTCGGAGGTAGCCCACGTGATATAATGCCCCTGAGAGAGTATATAAATCTTTTCAAGGGGGAATTGATCATGGGCGAAAAGACTATGGCCAACCTCGCCGAGGCATTTTCCGGCGAGTCCCAGGCCAACAGAAAGTATCTCTTCTACTCCGAGGTGGCAGATAAGGAAGGTTTCACCTCCGTTGCCAAGCTCTTCAGGGCCGCCGCTGCGGCGGAGACGCTTCACGCCAAGACGCACTATCGCAACATGGGCAAGATATGCGACACCGAGACCAATCTCAAGGATGCCATAGCCGGCGAGACCTACGAGTACACCGAGATGTATCCTCCTTTCATCGACGACGCCGAGGCGGAGGGTGAGAAGAAGGCCCATAAGGGCTTTTCCCTGGCCAACGAGGTGGAGAAGGTCCACGCCGAGCTGTATAAAAGAGCCCTGGAGCACCTCTCAGAGAAGAGGGCGGTGGACTACTATCTGTGCACCGTGTGTGGTCACATCGAGGAGGGAGCCGCTCCGGACAAATGCCCGGTCTGTGGAGCTCCCTCCAAGGCCTACGAGCTGGTGGAGTAGGGGCTATATCGTTTGAACCGGGTCCGGACGGATACGTCCGGACCCTTATTTTGCGAAAAAAGGACGTGACGGGATTTGCAGAGATTGGTAGTGCTTTTCACCGGAGGCACAATAGCCAGCGCCTTCGGAGAGGGAGGAGGCAAGGGGCCGGACAGCACGGTGGTAGGTGCCCTGAGGGATCATCTCACCGGTTTTTTCGCTGGCAGAGACGTGGACGTGATATGTCGCGAACCCTGGGGAGTCCCTGGACTGGACAGCTCCGACCTAGACCCGGGCCATTGGGTAGAGCTGGCGTCGTCGATCGCTATAGAGCTAGAGAACGGCGCTACCGGTTTTCTGATCCTTCACGGAACGGACACCATGGCCTATACCTCTGCCTGGCTCAGCCTGTGTTTTCCCCATGTGGACGTGCCAATAGTGCTTACAGGCAGTCAGCTCACGTTGGATTATATGCCCGAGGACGTCACGGTAAACCTCAGGGGAGCGGCCCAGGTGGCCTTTTCGGATATCTCCGGGGTATGGATCTACTGCAACTGGAAGCTGATCCCGGGTAACAGGGCCCACAAGGCACAGGCTCTTCATCCCGACGCCTACGTGGCCACCAACGGTCAGCCTATGTACTTCAACCCGGAGTGGGCCAGGAAGGACAGAAAGGGAACGGTGAGACAGCCTCTTTCCCATACCTTGTCTCCTCTGGCGGAGAAGGCCATGGGCCACGGCCCGGATGTGGCGAGGAATATAGGTAGCCGGATGGCCTGGCTGTTCTGTACCCCCGGTTTTTCTCCCAGGCTTTCCGGGGAGGAGCGGGTGTTGGCCATATTGGGCTATGGAGCGGGCAACGCCCCTTCCGGGGCTCTCCATGCGGTCGAGAGGGCTTTCGACGGGCTTCCCAAACCCCACGTCATAGCCTGTAGCCAGGCAGAGGGAGACATGAAGAACCCCGGCAGCTACGCCGGGGTGGGTATAGCCTCCTTGGCCGATAGGGGATTCACAGTCTGGAGTCAGATGGACTACCCCGTAGAGTTCATCCACGCCCTCGGCTGTTATTCCCTGTTGGCCTCGTCCTCCGCTCCGGGGTTCGTCCTGTCCCACTATCTCAGGGAGTGCTCGTCAGAGACGCCGCTCCTATAACTGGACCGTCCTTTCCGAGAGAGGATATTTTCAAAGGAGGCATCGGTCGAAAAGCTATGGCCAGCCGCTCCTCCAGGAAAGGTTGCAGCTCCCGGACGAGTCCTCGCAGGTTCGACAGCCCCCCTGCCAGGACGATAGCCTCCGGATCGAGAAGGTGTATCGCCGATATAATCACGCAGGCCAGCCCCTCCAGGGACCGGTTCCAGAAGTCCCTGTGCTCTTCGTCGTTCCGTCGGTCCCAGAGCTCCGGCACCGACGGAACCCCTTTTCCCGAACACCGAAGGTCGAAGGTGTCCGCCGAGAATAGGGTCTCGCCGTGTCCCATGCCGCCGCAGTTGCAGGGGGCGCTGTGGAGGAGGGCCACGTGTCCTATCTCTCCGGCCAGACCTCTGTGACCTCTTATCAGACGACCTCCTGATACGATAGCCCCTCCTATGCCCGTGCCCAGGGTCATCATCACGAAGTTCTTCATCCCAACTGCCTCTCCCGACTCCATCTCTCCCAGGGCCGCGCAGTTGCCGTCGTTGTCCAGTGTGACCGGAAGGGACAGCTTTTTCTCGAGGATCTCCGCCATGGGGAAGTTCTCCCATCGAGGCAGGTTGGTCAGTCTCACCACAGATCTTCTATCAAGGGACAGCATCCCCGGGAGCCCTATCCCTACGGATCCTGTCGACTTCACCTTCAGGGAATTGACCAGTCTTTCCACCGCTTCGGTGGTCTCCTCCGGCGTTCTGGACCTGGGGGTGGGTTCCCAGGCCCGGTTTACTACCTTGCCCTTTTCCACGACTCCGGCGGCTATCTTATGTCCTCCCAGATCGACCCCTATCCTCAAGGTTATCTACCTCCCTCCCCTGTAGCGAGACCGCTCCGGCTCTGCCGGGGATCTCTCCTTGGTTCATCTCGCAGATCGGAAGTTCCTCTTTATTCAGTTTCTCCGCCTCCTCCTTGAGGGTAACGAACTCGGTGCCGTCGGATTTCGCCCTTTTCACGAATTCGTCCAGCTTGGAAAGCATAGACATGCCCTCCATCTCCGCGTGGACCGTGTGTACGTTCAGCCCCTCCGTCAAAAGCGACATGTAGATGTCGTTGACGTTGTCGGCAGTGCAGCCGTCCCTTCCGAGTATCTCGTCCATGGTGGGGAGGGTCGTGGGTATCTGAGGAGTTCTGAAAACCCTCCCCCTCAGAGACGGAAGAAAGGGAGTTTTCCCTCTGGAGTCGCTGGCATAGAGAAGTCCCATCCGGTCCTGCACGGAAAGGCTGGCGAGATTGGTCTTCCAGGCCGGAGCGGCGCAGCAGAGAGACGGCGTCCCTAGAACCTTTCGGTACATATTCCCGGCTTTTCGAAGAAGAGACTCTATCTCCGATTCCGACAGGTGGTCCAGACGGTCCTGCCACTTCACGTGATCCCAGGAGTGTATCCCCGTATCCTGGCCGCTCTTTGCGACCTCTTTAAGTATCGAGGGGTCGGAGGGAACTATCATGGGCGCCGGAAGCAGAGTTCCGTACATCATGGTCTTGAGGCCGTAGGTCCCAGGCGCATTGGTTCGGACCATCTTGGATATGAATCCCTTTCTGAATATCCGTCGTACCGCCTTGCCCGAGTTGTCCGGTCCGAAGGAGAAGAAGAACGATCCCCTTATTCCCCTTCGGTCCATCAGTCTCAGCAGACGGGGAACTCCCTCGAGGTATCCCCTCAGTGTGTCGACGTCGACTTTAAGGGCGATCCGCATAGAAGGCCACGGTCCTTCTGACCGCCTCGTGGAAGTCGACCTGGGGGTGCCAGTCCAGCAGCTCCTCCGCCTTGGATATGGACGGTTTTCTGTCCTGTACGTCCTCGTAGCCTCTGCCGTAATACTCGGTCGAGTCCTTCTCCACGAAGGTAGCCTTGGAAGCGGCCTCGGCAAATTTTGGGAAGTCCTTCATCGCATCCACCACCGCAACCGCCAGCCCCTTTATGGAGTGGTTGCTGTCGGGATTTCCTATGTTGAAGATCTCGCCGTCGGCGCTCTTTTTTACGTCGGCTATTATGGCTATAAGGGCGTCCACCCCGTCTGTGACGTAGGTAAAGCTTCGCCTCTGCCTTCCTCCGTCGACCAGCGTTATCGGTCGCCCGACCGAGACGTCGTAGATCATCTGGGTTATGGAACGGGCCTTTCTATTTTCTGCGTCCCTGAAGGTATCCAGTCTGGGGCCTATCCAGTTGAAGGGCCTGAACAGGGTGTAGGGAAGTCCCTTTTCCTGACCGTAGGCGGCTATGACCCTGTCCATCATCTGTTTGCTGCAGCTGTATATCCATCTGCTGTTCTTTATCGGCCCCTGGATAAGCAGGCTCTCGTCCTCCATAAGCCAGTCTCCGGTGCTCATGCCGTACACCTCAGATGTGGAGGGGAAGATAATCCTTATTCCGTGTTCGGCGCACATCCGGACTATCTTGAGGTTCTGTTCGAAGTCCAGTTCGAAGGTCATAAGGGGGTTGGTTATGTAATAGGCCGGTTTGGCTATCCCGGCCAGAGGGATAACCACGTCGCTGCGGGCTATCTCGTCCTCTATCCAGCGATCCTCCTCGTAGAGATCCCCCAGTTTGATCGATAGCCTGGGGTTGTCCGAGCCTCTCAGGTTGTCGTCTCTCAGGTCAAAGGCCGTCACTGTCCAGTCGGTCTTTTCCAGTATCCTATCTATCAGATGGGATCCTATGAAGCCGTTTGCTCCTAACAAGAATACGTTCATGTTTTTCCTCCGTCTTTAGTCCTGTCCCAGCAGGGTCCCTACGTTCAGGTTTTTCCGGGCGAAGTCCGGTCCGTCCATCTCGATCTCTCCATCCAGCTGGGCCCTCAGTACCCTGAGGTTTCCCCGTCCGGTCGCCACGGTTAGGGGGTCCAGCGACAGCACCTCGCCGGGTTTCCCCAGTGAGGTCCCTTCCTGGGGTTTTCCCCACCAGATGAAGAGCTTTTTGCCTCTGTAGTCGGTGTAGGCTCCGGGGTAGGGATGGGTCACGGCCCTTATGAGGTTGTATATCCTTCGGCTGTCGTTGGACCAGCGTATTATTCCGTCCTCTGGTCTCCTGCCTCCGAACTCGGTGGCCATGGTCTCGTCCTGAGCGGCTCCGACGACCCTGCCCGACTCCAGTTCAGGAAGGGTCCTTGCCACTATCTCCGCCGCCGCGTCGCATACCTTCAGGAAGACCTCTTTGGCCCCATCGGTTTCCTCGATCCTGACGACTTCCTGGTCTATTACCTCGCCTCTGTCTACCTTAGAGGTCATGCGGTGGAGCGTCGCTCCAGTCTCTTTCTCCCCGTTCAGTATGGCCCAGTTGACGCAGGCCCTTCCTCTGTAGCGGGGCAGCAGTGATCCGTGCATGTTGTAGGCTCCCAGCTTTGCGATCTTGAGGATCTTCTCCGGTATGACGTCGCGGTAGTAAAAGGAGAAGATCAGCTTGGGCTTGAGTTTCTTTATCGTCTTTACGTTCTGCTGGTCCTTCAGGTCCAGGTCGAGCAAGGGCTCTATACCTCTGCTCCTGGCCAGTTCGGCCACCGATCGGAACCATATTTCCTCGTCGGGGTCGTCGGTGTAGGTAACTACCGCCACCACGTTGGCTTCCATGTCGAACAGGGTTTCCAGGCAGCGGTATCCCACCTCGTTATAGGCGAAGACCACTATAGCCGGTTTACTCATAGTTCTTCCTCCTCCTGATAGACCTGTCTGACGACGTAGCGAGGTCTCTGTCTTACCTCTTGGTAGACTCGGCCTATGTATTCTCCTCCTATGCCTACGGAGATCATGGTCACCCCCATCAGAAAGAAGTTTATCGCCATCAGGGTGAAGAGTCCCTCCGCCTCGGGACCTACGATTATCCTTCTGAGGATCAGGAAGGCGGTGAAGAGGAGGCTCATCGCCGCTACGGTCATGCCGGTAACCGTCACGGCCTGGAGGGGAGCGATGGAGAAGCCCGTCATCAGGTCGAAGTTGAGCCTTATCAGCCTGAACAGGCCGTATTTGGATTCCCCTTTTGCTCTCTCCGAGTGTCTGACCGTTATCTCCACCGGGTTTACGGCGAACTTCTGTCCCAGAGCCGGTATGAAGGTCGTGGTCTCCCGGCATAGCAATATGAGGTCTACGATACGCCTATCGTAGCCTCTCAACATACATCCGTAGTCGTGAAGCCTGAGGCCGGTGATCCTGTTGGTCACGGTGTTTACCATTTTCGAGGCGGCCTTGCGAAACAGGGGATCCTGTCTAAATTTCCTTATAGTGCCTACCATGTCGTGTCCTCTTTCCATGGCAGCCACTATACGGGGTATCTCTTCAGGGGGATTCTGCAGGTCGGCATCCATGGTTATCACCATCCTTCCTCTGGAGATGGAGAACCCGGCTATTATGGCCATGTGCTGGCCGAAGTTGCCGTTCAACTCCACCACCTTGACCCGATCCTCCCTTTTTTCCCTGAACTTAAGGGATAGAGCAAGGGATCTGTCCCTGCTGCCGTCGTCAACCAGTATCAGCTCGTAGGATCTGGACAAGCCATCCAGGACCGGAAGGACTCGCCTGAACAGCTCCGGCAGGGATTCCTCTTCGTTGTAGACGGGAACGACGATCGATAGCTCCGGGGTCATCTTAGATGGGACCTCAGAACGAATCGAACCCCTTTTATGACGTCGTCCACGTCGGAATTGCTCATGGCAGGAAACAGAGGGAGGGATACTATTCTATCCGAGACGTATTCCGCCTCTGGGAAGTCGCCCCTCTCCCATCCGTAATTGTCCCTGTAGTGAGAGAACAGATGCAAGGCCTGGTAGTGCAGGGCCGTGCCGATATTGAGCTCCCTCATGGCCGCCATGAAGCCGTCCCTGTCTATGTCGAGTACGTCCACGTCCACGAAGGGGGTGAATATGTGCCAGCTGTGGAGGGTGTCGTCCGATTGAGGCTGGGGCAGTATCAACCCTGGTTGGTCCGATAGCTCGATCATGTACTTGGCGACTATCTCACGTCTTCGGCGGTTGAATTGGTCGAGACGACGGAGCTGTCCTCTGCCTATGGCCGCCTGTATGTCCATCATGTTGGCCTTGTATCCCGGGAACAGGACGTCGTAGTGAGGGGTCCCCTTTGCGGCGTAGCGGTTCCAGGCTCCCTTGCTCATTCCGTGCTGTCTCAGGACCGATATCCTCTCAGCCAGGTCCTCGTCGGAGGTGCATACCATACCGCCCTCTCCGGTGGTGATGTTTTTCGTAGGGTGAAAGCTGAACACCGAGCATCGTCTGGACCCTCTGTCCGACCCTATCGGGCGTCCTCTGTAGAAAGCTCCCAGGCCGTGGGCCGCGTCCTCCACCACCGCCAGACCGTGTCTGGAAGCCAGGTCCTCTATGGGATCCATGTCGCAGGGGCGTCCGGCGAAGTGGACCGGGATCAGGGCCTTGGTCCTCTCGTTGACGAGCTTTTCCATGAGCTCGGGCCTCACGTTCAGGGTCTTCGAGTCTATGTCAGCCAGTACCGGTTTAGCTCCGGTCCATATGGCGGCGTTGACCGTTGCCACGAAGGTCATGGGAGTGGTTATCACCTCGTCTCCCGGTCCGATCCCTAAGGCCAGAAATGCCAGATGCAGCCCCGACGTGGCGGAGCTCACCGCCATGGCGTGGGTGGCCTCTACCTTCTCGGCGAACTCCCTCTCGAATTCTACAGTCTTCGGTCCGGTGGTCAGCCATCCGGATCTTATGGAGTCGCATACGTCCTCTATAGATGCCTCGTCCACGTCGGGACGGGCGAAGGGAAGAAAGGAATCTCTCATCTTGGTGCCTCCTCTGTCTTTCTGTTGGATATAACGACGTTGTCGCCCTCACAGTCGGTTCCCAGGACGTAGATCGGTTCTAGCCTGTCCTTCAGGGTGCCGTCGTAGCTCTCTTTTTTAGCGATCAGAAAAACCCTGTCGTCGCCTTTCCAGAGCCGGGTCAACTGGGGAAGGTCGATGAACCATCGGGGATCTCTTTCCCTGGATGCCCCGAAAGCCAGTTCTCCCTCGTAGTCGACCAACACGTTTCTCCTCTCGAGGTAGAAGGTTATGCCCTGGAGGTATTGGCCGTACTGCGCCATTACGTCTCCTTCCTCGATATGGGGCTTTATCAGCATAGCCAGGTCCCTGGCCGAGTTTATCCGGTCGTACAGGGAGAATCCCGTCTTGAAGGACCCTGTCCATATTACCCCTGTGACGGCGAGGCATATAACGGTCTTCTCCAGGTTTTTTCTGGAAGCGAAGATCCAGGCGGCAACGGTACCCAAAAGCAATATTATCCCTTTGTGGACCAGTTGACCAACCATGATATCACGGGGAAGGTCGTCCTGGAGAAAGGGATAGGCTACCAAGGCTGTTCCAAGAGGGATCGTTATCGTGGAGGTCCAGGCCAGGGCGGTCTTTAGAGATCTCAGATTCCCCTCATTCGTCCACGAGATCGCTCTGGCGCTTATCAGTATGGCCAGAGGCGGAAGGGCCGGCACCATGTAGGGCACCAATTTGGAGCTAGAGGCTGAGAAAAAGAGGAACACGAAGGCGAACCAGCAGATCATCAGAGCTGTCTGGCCGTTTTCTTCCATCGATTTTTTTCTCGAGGGCACCAGGAAGCCCGTCCATGGCACGGTCGCCAATATCAGTATGGGGATGAAGTACCAGAAAGGCTCGTATCTGTGGTGAAGCCTGGTCGTGTATCTCAGGAAATGCTCCTGTATAAAGAAAAAATGAAAGAAATCGGGATTTGCGTCGCAGACCGCCTTGAACCACGGAACGGTTACCGCCAGAAAGAGAGCGATGCCTGGAAGGTACAGAGAATAGGTTACTGTGGACCATCTTCTGGTCCACAGTATGTACATGAGTATGGCACCGCAGGGAAGGACTATGCCTACGAGCCCTTTCGTCAGCACCGCTGCCCCCATGGCCAGATAGAACAGTATCAACCATCGTCTGTTCCCTCGAAGGGCGAGTACGAACCCGGTCATGGCAAGGGTCACGAAGACGCTGAGGGGCATGTCGGTCAGGTTGATCTGAGCTGTGGCGTAGTAAAGCAGCGAGGAGGACAGAATCGTCCCTGCCAGTAATCCGCATTTTTTGCCGTAGAGCGTCGACCCCATAGCGTAGGTCGAGAGGACCCCCAGAATCCCGAGCAGGGCAGGCCAGAACCGAGAGGCGAACTCGTTTTGGCCGAAAACGGAGAAGGCCGATGCCGTCAGCCAGTAATGTAGCACCGGCTTCTCGAAATATAGCACTCCGTTGAGCCTGGGTGTGACGTAGTCTCCCGACTCGATCATCTCTCTGGGGATCTCGCTGTAGCGCCCCTCGTCGGGTTCCAGCAGGCCGTGTCCTCCCAGAAGAGAAAAGAACATGACCCCGGAAAGCATGAAAAGGAGTATTCCGTTTCTCACGTCAGATTTGAACATAGAATATCATTCCTCCAACCACCGTTTCAGTTGTTTTATGTCCCCGTGTATAATGGAAAAGACGACTTTGGCGATAATATACGGTCTCGAGGTTTTTTGCAATTTTCGA
This sequence comes from Dethiosulfovibrio peptidovorans DSM 11002, assembly GCF_000172975.1. NCBI lineage: Bacteria > Thermotogati > Synergistota > Synergistia > Synergistales > Dethiosulfovibrionaceae > Dethiosulfovibrio > Dethiosulfovibrio peptidovorans. Next base: position 613,487 of record NZ_ABTR02000001.1, on the reverse strand, counting down.
CGATCCGAGGGGAGAGGAGTTGTCCGATGGATAGACTCGGTTTTGTATTGATACTCGGCTCGGCCTTAACCAACGCCGCCGGTAGCTCTATGATGAAGGTGGGGTTCGGCCGAAGAGGGGATCTGATGGACGGTGGGGCCTTGAGGGCCTTGTTTCAGATAGTCTCTAACCCTTGGGCGATAGTGGGAGTGTTGCTTTTCGGGGTCTCCTTTATCTTCATGAGCGCCGCTCTTTCAAGGGTGGACCTGTCTGTGGCATACCCTCTGATGTCCGCCATGGTCTACGTTTTGGTTCTGGCCGTGTCGGTGTTTTGGTTCGGCGAGTCGATGGGCCTGTCGAAGCTTTTGGGTATAGGGGCCATCCTTTTCGGGGTGGCTGCTCTTTCGGTAGGTGGTTGATTTGAGCTGGTCGAAGCTGAGGGAGGCCGTAGGGACATGCCGTGGATGTTCCCTTTGGGAGACCAGGAACAACGCGGTCTTCGGAGAGGGCCCGGAGGATAGCCCTGTTCTGTTGGTGGGAGAGGCGCCAGGGGCGGAGGAGGACTCTACGGGGCGACCTTTCGTGGGCCGTTCCGGCCGTTTTCTCTCCGATCTCATGGCCGAGGCGGGGCTTAGACGGGAGGATCTGTTCATATCCAACATCGTCCACTGTCGTCCTCCTGGAAACAGGAATCCCAAAAAAGGGGAGATCAGGGCCTGTCTCCAGTGGCTGGAGGATATCGTAGGCCTTCTCCGGCCGCAGGTGGTGGTGACCGTGGGGAATGTCCCCTCCCAGACGATCATTGACACAAAAGAAGGAATTTCGACCCTGAGAGGTCGCTTTCACCATGGCAGATTGGGCGGTATGGATCTGACAATCAGGCCCATATTCCACCCCGCCTATCTGTTGCGCAATCGTTCCAGAGAGGAAGGGAGTCCGGTCAGCTCCACTCTGGAGGATCTGAGGACTCTCGTCGATTTCGTGAGAAACACAAGTTGAACAGGAGGTATCACCATGGAGATGGACAACAAGGTAGTGGAGGCCATTCTTGCAAGGAGAAGCATCAGGAGCTACGAGGACAGACCCGTAGAGGATGACAAGGTAGACCTCCTGGTTCGCTGTGCCGCCGCGGCTCCCAGTGCCGGAAACGGCAGGCCGACCCATTTCGTAGTTATAAAGGACAGAGGAACACTGGAGGATCTGTCGAAAGTTCACCCCTACGGAGCCATGCTGGCCAAGGCTCCTCTGGCCGTGGCGATCTGTGCCGATACGGAGAAGACCGATCTGTCCCGTCGCTACTGGGAGCAGGACTGTGCCGCTGCCATGGAGAACCTGTTGATAGGCGCTCGGGCCCTGGGGCTTGGAGCGGTGTGGCTGGGGGTATGTCATCTTTCCGACGGAGGGACCCGAATCCAGGAGATTCTGGGAGTTCCGGGCAACGTGCCGGTAATGGGACTGGCCTCCGTGGGTTATCCCGCCGAGAGCAAGAGGCCCCATAGCGGCGATCCGGGAGACAGGCTTCACCTGGAACGGTGGTAGCCTCATGAACTTGCTCGAGGTTGTCAGGCATATAGAGGCGGACGTCCTCTACGGAGACGATCTGTTGGAGAGGCTGGAGGTCGAGAGGGTCTACGGTGCCGACCTGATGAGCGATGTCCTGGCCTTTGCCGTCCCGGGATCGCTTCTGCTGACCGGCCTTACCAACATACAGATAGTCAGGACCGCCCAGATGCTGGACATTCCTGCGGTAGTTTTCGTCAGGGGAAAGTATCCACAGAAAGAGGCTGTGGAGCTGGCTTCCTCTTTGAATATGCCCGTTTTGCTCTCCTATAAGAGCATGTTCGAGACCTGTGGAATCCTCTTCAGGGAGGGGATGTTGCCCTGCGAGATAGAGAGGCGATGTCCCAGATGACGGAGGTCTATGTCGAAGAATACGTCGTCAAGGGCGACAGCTTTCTGGAGGTCGGAGAGGCCTCTACGAAGTTGAAGGGCACTTTGAAGATGCTGGGTATACCGTCGGACGTCACGAGGCGGGCCTCCGTGGTGGTCTACGAGGCGGAGATGAACGTGATGATCCACGCCGGAGGAGGGGTCATAAAGGCCTCCATATCCTCCGATAGCCTGGTGATAGAGGCGGTGGATCACGGCCCCGGGATCGCCGACATCGATCTGGCCATGCAAGAAGGCTACTCCACCGCCTCGGACAGGATCAGAGAGCTCGGGTTCGGGGCGGGGATGGGCTTGCCCAACATAAAGAGAAACTCGGACGAGCTCGACATAGAGACGGCTCTCGGAGAGGGAACTACCCTAAGGGCCACCTTGCGTTTCGAGAGAGGGTGATGTGGTGACTACCGGCATCAAAGTTCAGCTTTCCGCTTGCAGAGGATGTGCCAGGTGTATCAAGGTCTGTCCCACCGAGGCCATGAGGGTATTGGACGGAAAGGTCATGATCATTCCGGAACTCTGCGTCGACTGCGGCGAATGCATCAGAAAGTGCGAGGATAGGGCCATCTTGATCAACGAGGACAACTGGCGGCTTCTGGCCAGCCAGGACAGCACCCTTATTGCGGCGGATCCGGCCTTCTACGTTCAGACCAGAGGCTACAGCTGTCCCGAGGTGTTTAGCTCCAGGTTGAAAGAGGCGGGGCTGGAGGACATAACTCCCTGGACGTCCCTGGCCTTCGACGTCACGGCCTACGCCATCGCCAAGGAAATAGAGAAGAGGGGACCGGAGGGTCTCCCTCTTATATCGACCTACTGTCCGTCGGTCATAAGGCTGATACAGATAAACTACCCCGAGCTGGTCGGTCGCTTCGTGTTGGTCGACTCTCCTCTGGAGACGGCGGTCTCCCTCTGGCGGGAGGACACGGGACGAGGGGACGACGTCACCCTCATAGCTCCCTGTCCCGCCAAGGTGGCCCTGGTCAGGTCTCCGGAGGGACGCCCGAAAAGTTCCATGAAATACGCCGTGTCCATACAGAACGTCGTCAGAGATCTCCTGGCCGGTGGGGTCGAGGTAGATCAACCGGTGGAGCCCTGTGGCGGCGATCTTCGGTATCTCCTATGGTCCCTCCGAGGAGGGGAGTCCAAACACGTCTCAGCCTTTTGCAATAGGCCTATAAGGACCATCTCCGTCGCAGGACTCAGAAACACGATGGATCTCCTCAGGGAGCTGGAGCTCGGAAGGCTGGAGGGGGTCGATTACATAGAGTGTCGGGCCTGCGATCTCGGCTGTATCGGCGGGGTAGGCAACCTGGAATCCCGTTTTCTGACCCATCTCAGGTTGGATCACATAGACGTGGAATGGACCATGACGGACCAGGAATCCGAGGCGGTGAACAGATGGTACGAGAGCGAAATATGGAAGCTCTCGGCCCCCCTAAAGGCGAGACAGAGACTCCCTCTGGACCAGGATCTGGGGCAGGCCATGGTGAGACTGAGGGAGATGAACCAGATCTACGCCGAGCTGCCCCATATCGATTGCGGGTCCTGTGGTCGTCCGTCCTGCAAGGCCCTTGCCGAGGACGTGGTCAGAGGGAACGGAGAGGCCACGGACTGCATATTCAAGCTCAGGGAGAGGATCTATGAACTGGCTCGGGAGGTGGCGGAGCTGTCGTCCCGTTCGCCTCATGCCTTTAATAGAAAGAGGTGACCCACTTTGAAGGTAGAGGAACTAGTAGATAAGTTAGGGTTGACCGTGCTGGCCACCGGAGATCTCCAGGCGGATCTGTCCGGGATGATCGTAGGCGATCTCTTGAGTTTCGTCATGGCGAAAGGACAGCCCGGCTGGGGATGGATAACCATACATTCCCACGTGAACGTGGCGGCCGTGGCGGTGCTCAGGGATATACCCCTGGTGATAGTGGCGGCGGGCCGTCCCGTCGACGAAGACCTGGTGGCCCGGTGCGATGCCGAGGGAATAACCCTGGCTAAGACGGAGATGTCCGCCTACGGCCTGTGCGGCAGGATATACGGTATGGGTCTCGTCGAGGGGGACTGACCTTGAAGCCCTTCGTCGTCGATCTGCATCTCCACACCGTCCTGTCCCCCTGCGGTGAGCTGGAGATGGGGGCTCCCGAGATAGTGAGCAGAGCGGTCGAACAGGGCATAGACTTACTGGCGGTGACCGACCACAACAGTTGTCTCAACTACCCGGCTCTGGCGGGGGCGGCGGAGGGTCAGCCCATAAGGATAATCCCGGGGATGGAGATCCAGTCGGCCGAGGACGTGCATGTTGTCGCCCTGTTCGGCGATTACGAATTGGCCCTGCTCTGTCAGGGGTGGGTCTGGGAGACCCTGCCCGACGTCCCTAACAGAGAGGATGTTTTCGGGTATCAGGTCGTAATAGACCGGGATAACGGGGTGGTCGATATGGTCTCCAGGCTCTTGATACAGGGAACGGATCGTTCGGTGGATCGTGTGGTCGATCGGGTCCATGAGTTTAGGGGATTGGCCATACTGGCTCACGTGGACAGACCGGCCTTTTCCTATCCCGCCGTTCTCGGTTTCGTTCCGGATGGCCTCCCGGTGGACGGACTGGAGCTTTCACCCAGGGTCACGACGGAGGAAGTCGGCCTTTGGAGGGAGCGCTATCCCGGTCGAACCTTTCTCAGGTCGTCCGATTCCCATCGGCTGGAGGAAATATCGAAGGATCGCTGTTCCCTGATGTTTCTGGAGGAACCAACCTTCGACGAGGTCTCCCTGGCTCTCAAAGGAGAGGACGGGCGGTCTGTCCTTATATGACGGAAGGAGGAATCTCCATGCTAGACGATCTGTCCCTTCACATATTGGACATAGCGGAGAACAGCGTAGGAGCCGGAGCCCGTAACGTCACGTTAAACCTCGTCGAGGATCGATCCGGCGGCTGGCTTACCCTTTCGGTGGAGGACGACGGCCGAGGGATGGACGAGGAGACCTGCGCCAAGGTGGTGGATCCTTTCTACACCACCAGGACCACCAGAAAGGTAGGACTGGGGATCCCCTTCCTTCGTCAGTCGGCGGAGCTATGCGGCGGGTCCCTGGAACTATCCTCTAGTCTAGGGATCGGCACATCCTTGAAGGCCTCTTTTCGGCTGGACTCCATAGATCTTCCCCCTATGGGAGACGTCCCCTCCTCGATCGTGACCTTGTTGATGTCGGCCCCGACGGTTCATTGGATATACCGTCACGAGATAGATGGCAGGGTCTTCGTATTGGACAGCGTGGAAATCCTGGATATCCTGGGAGATCCAGAGGCTCTGAGGGACCCTAACATAGCCCTGTGGCTGAAGGATTATATAACTGAGAACGTCGGATCGATCGAGAATCTTTCCCCCGAATAGCCGTTATTTTTGATATACTTAGCTGACATGACCGTAAGATATAGAAAGGACGTGTCTCGATGAAAAATCCCCTGGACATCGCCCGTTCCGTATGCGATTCAGCCAAGACCAAGGCGGCCTGGTCCGTTCCTCAGATGATGGTTCTGGGAGGCCTGGCCGGAGCCTACGTCGCCTTCGGGGGCTGGGCTATGACCGCGACCACCTTCGACGTGGGCTCGGTCGGGGTCGCCAAGGTGATCGGAGGATCGGTCTTCAGCATAGGTCTCATACTGGTGGTGTTGGCCGGTGCTGAGCTCTTCACCGGAAACTGTGTCATGCCCTTGGCAGTTATGGCCGGTCGACTTCCAATGAGGAATGTGTTGAAAAACTGGTTTTGGGTGTACCTAGCCAACTTACTGGGGGCTGTCTTGGTGGCGGTTCTCGTGTATAATACTGGACTGTGGCGAGGTGATATAGGAGCCAAGGCTCTGGCCATCGCTGCGGGGAAAATGGGCCTTTCCTGGTGGGAGGCTTTCTTTCGGGGCATCCTTTGCAATTGGATAGTGGTCTTGGCCGTGTGGCTATCCATGAGCTCCGAGACCGTGATAGGAAAGATATGGGCTATCTACTTCCCTATAATGGTCTTCGTTGCCTCCGGATTCGAGCACTCGATCGCCAACATGTATTTCATGGCCATGGGCCTTCTTCTGAAGGGAGATCCCACGGTAGTCGCTGCTGCGGCTCTTCCTGCCGGCGACCTCGGAGCCGTCAGCCTCTGGGGTTACGTCAACAACCTGATTCCGGTCACTGCCGGAAACATCGTGGGAGGAGTTCTCTTCGTAGCGGTCCTTTATTTCTCGGTATTTAAATCCAATCTTGTCTCGCGGTGAGGGTCCGAGGGGGACCTTCATCTCGGGGCATTTACCTCCAATCTCTTCGCGACACGGGGCGGCGGCGGTGGCGGGACTTTCCCGTCACCGCCGTTGTCCTTCGTGATAAAATGGATCGGTTCTGCGACGAAAGATTTTTCGTCGCATAAAGACGGGGTTCTCAAATTTACCCCTACGGAGGTTTTTTAATGGAAGAACAGACTCTTTTCGGAAAGATAATCCGTCATCCTCTGGTGGAGGAGATCAAAAGGAGCTATCTGGACTACGCTATGAGCGTCATAGTCGGGAGGGCCCTTCCCGACGCCAGGGACGGGTTGAAACCGGTGCAGAGGCGTATCCTCTTCGCCATGCAGGAACTGGGACTCAGACACAATCAATCTTATAAGAAGTCCGCCAGGGTGGTCGGAGAGACCATGGGTAAGTACCATCCTCACGGCGACTCGGCCATATACGATACCATGGTTCGCCTGGCCCAGAATTTCAGTATGCGTTATACCCTGGTCGACGGACAGGGCAACTTCGGCTCCATCGACGGAGACAGTGCCGCCGCCATGAGATACACCGAGGCCAGGCTCCAGGAGCTGGGAGAGCTTATGCTTCAGGATATCGACGAGGACACGGTGGAGTGGGGCCCTAACTTCGACGAGTCCTTGAAGGAGCCCATGGTGCTGCCCTCTCAGGTCCCCAACCTTCTGGTTAACGGCAGCACCGGTATCGCAGTCGGTATGGCCACCAATATGCCTCCCCACAACCTGGGGGAGGTCGTCGACGCCATATGCTACCTCATAGAGGCGGGAGATCAGGCCGACTTCGGCGAGCTGATGGCCCGTATGCCCGGTCCGGATTTCCCCACCGGAGGGGTCATCCTCGGAAAAGACGGCATAATAGACGCCTATCGCACCGGTCGAGGCCGCCTGGTGGTGCAGGGATTGGTGCACGTGGAGGAAGGCAAGAGAGGCAAGAGCAACGTCGTCATCACCGAGATCCCCTACATGGTCAACAAGACCACCATGATAGAGACTATAGCGTCCTGTGTTCAGAATAAGACTATAGACGGAGTGACCGACATCAGAGACGAGTCGGACCGAAAGGGACTAAGAGTCGTGCTCGAGGTATCTAGGGACGTTGACCCCGACCTCGTAATAAGACAGCTCTACAGGAGGAGCCAGCTCCAGAACACCTTCGGGGTGATAAACCTCGCCCTGGTGGATGGCCGGCCGGTGGAGCTTTCACTGACCGATATGCTCAACGTCTTCCTGGGGCACAGAAGGACCGTTGTCAGACGGAGAACCGAGTTCCGGCTAAAGAAAGCCGAGGCCAGAGCCCATATCCTGGAGGGACTGGTTAAGGCCCTGGACGTGATAGACAGGGTCATAGCCCTTATCAGAGGATCGGACAACGCCGCTCTGGCCAAGGAACGACTCGTGGCGGAACTGGACTTCTCCGAGATCCAGGCTCAGGCCATCCTGGACATGAAGCTTCAAAGGCTCACCGGACTCGAGAGGGATAAGCTCAACGACGAGTTCGCCGGGCTTCTGGCCGACATCCAGAGGTATCGTTCGATTCTGGACAGCGAAAAGGTCCTGGACGGCGTCATAGTGGAAGAACTGGTCGCCTTGAAGGGCAAATACGGCGACGATCGCAGGACCAAGATAGTGGACAGGGTGGGGCAGGACTGCTCCGACGAGGATCTCATTCCCAGGGAGGACATAGTGGTAATGCTCTCCAGAGACGGCTATCTGCGCAGGGTCCCCCTTGAAGACTACTCGCTTCAGGCTAAGGGGGGCAAGGGCCGTAGAGGGGCGAGGCTCAGGGAGGAGGACGAGGTGTCCCTCATGGGAGTGAGCACCACTCACGACGATATCTTCCTCTTCACCACCAAGGGCAGGGTTTTTGCCATAAAGGGATACATCATATCGGAGAGCAGGACCGGCAAGGGCAAGCTCATCGGCAAATATATCTCCCTGGAGAACGACGAGAGGGTCGTCAGCATGAAGACCCGCAGGGGTCAGGAATCCGGTTTCCTCTTCTTTCTGACGAGAAGGGGCATAGCCAAGAGGCTTCCCTCCTCCGAACTGGACAACCTCACCAGGGCGGGCCGCAGGGTGGTAACCCTCGACGAGGGAGACGAGATAGCCCAGATCCTTCCCACCTCCGGAATGGACGACCTCCTTCTGGTCTCCGCCATGGGGCAGGCCCTGAGGGTCTCGGAGGACGAGTTCCGTCCCATGGGCAGATCCGCCAGAGGAGTCAAGGCGATGAGGCTCAAGGACGGAGACAGGATAATAAGCGGCGAGGTCGTCACGGAGGACCGTCGACCCATCCTGGTCAGCGAGACCGGCATAGGAAAGAGGACGAACTTCGAGGACTTCACCGTCCACCACAGGGGTGGAGGAGGCATGAAGGTCATGTCGATCAACTCCAGGACCGGACTGCTCGCAGCCGCTACGTCCGTCTCCGAGGACGACGAGATCATAGTAATGACCGCCAAGGGCCGCATGATTCGAGTGGCCGCTAAGGAGATAAGGGTGCTCGGTCGTACCGCAGCGGGGTCTATAGTTGTCCGTCTGGACGGCGGAGACTCGGTGGTGGATCTGAGCGTGGTTAATATGGACGGAGAGGACCTGAAATGAGGTTCGCCAAGGACGGCTACGCCACGATAGCTCTGGCCTGGGGGGCGGTGGTGGCAGGTATGGTTCTGTGGGTTCCGTCTCTGATACTGTTGTTGCCTGTGGCCGCTCTGGTGTTGTGGTTTTTCAGGGATCCCGAGAGGGTCCCCGAATGCGGTCCGGAGGGATGGGTCTCCCCTGCAGACGGAGAGGTCGTGGAGATAGTCCCTGTGGACCATCCCTATACCGGTCCCGCCACCAAGGTCGGCATCTTCATGAATCCTCTCAGCGTTCACGTAAACAGGATCCCACGGGCCGGTACGGTGGAGTACATGAAATACGTTCCGGGGAAAAAATGGATGGCTTTCGCCGACAAGGCCTCGGAGGACAACGAGAGATTCTACCTCGGGTTCCACACCGATTGCGGCCCATCCATGGTGGTCCAGATAGCCGGTTTTCTTGCGAGACGGATCGTCTCCAGGATCAGAAGAGGATGTAGATACGATAGAGGTCAGCGTTTCGGTATGATTAAGTTGGGCTCTAAAGTTGACGTCTATCTTCCCGAAGGTGTACAGTTGAAGACATCTGTCGGACAAAAGGTTTTCGCCGGCAAGACCTGTATAGGAGTGTGTCGCCATGAGAGGACCGATTAAGCTGAAGGGCCACGATATTCATTGGAGGGCCTACATTCCCAACATGATAACCAGCGGGAACCTGCTCTGCGGCATGTTGTCTTTGATATTGACCATGAATGGACAGTATTTCCCCGCGGCCTGGCTGGTAGCCTTTGCCGTCTTCTTCGACTTCATGGACGGGAAGGTCGCCAGGATGTTGGGGGTCAGCAGCGCATTCGGGGTCGAGTTCGACAGTCTCGGCGACGTCGTGAGTTTCGGCGTGGCTCCGGCCATTCTGGTCTACTCGACGACCCTGTCCTCCGTCCCCGGCGTCGGAGGCGCTTTGGTGGCGGTCTTCTTCACCCTCTGCGGGGCGCTTCGTCTCGCCCGGTTCAACGTCGTTCACGTTCCCGGTCCCTTTCAGGGACTTCCCATACCGGCGGGAGGTCTCTTCCTGGCTTCCTGGACCATCGCTGGAATCTCTCTGTCTCCGGCCATAATGGCCGCCATGGTGGCTTTGGCCGGAGCCCTCATGATTTCCACCGTTTCCTACAGCAACCTGAAAGGTCTTAAAAGGGGCGGGGTGGATCGAAGAAGGACGCTGTTCCTGAAGGTACTGGTGGCCACGATGGTGTTCCTCCTCAAGGAAAAGGCACTCTTGGCCCTGATATCGGTCTACATAGTAAGCGGTCTCATCCGCTTCGATTGGCAGGCCTGGCTGTCCATAGCGGAAGAGGACTCAGTGGAATACGACGGAGATTAAGCGTAGAGTTTGTCGTCTTTAGCCGGGAGAGGAGGGCATCCTTCTCTCCCGTTTTCTCGTCCTAGGGAGGTGTCTAGTCGATGAGCGGTTTACATGTGGATGCGTCTGGAAGTTACGGCGATCGTGCCGTCAGGATCGAGGTTCTCGAGTCCCCTGATGGGAGCCCTTGGGTGGTCTGTCTCTTTCATGGTGTCTATGGCGTGGCTTCTCTGGAGGAGGGCAATAAATACGGAGAGCTTGCCAGGAGGCTGTCGGAACGGGGAATAACGACCTGTCTGGTCGAGACCAGCAGGGATGTGAGGAACAGAGCAGATTTTCCCGACCGGTCCGATTGGGCCGACGCCGCTTTTTCTGGAAAAAAATACGGCCAGGAGCTTTTCGACCATATGTCGGGACTAAGCAAGGTTTCCGAGATGTTTCCCGATGGAAGAATCTGCCTCTGGGGGTTTTTTCTCGGTGGAATAGACTCTCTCATGATCGCAGGAGGTGTGGTGGTGCCGATTTCCGATCTCGGCCTGGAGGCCCCCTCCGTGCCTTTGGACCGGATAGGGGCCTTGGTCATCTCCGGCAGCGGCGACACCCTGAAGTCCGACAGTTCTATAAAGACATCCTTGCCTGTACTGAGTTCCATCTGTGAGGCCGAGGTTCTCCGGGAGGCCTGCCGAAACGTGGAGGTCCCCTCTGTGGATTTCTTTTACGGAAGCGAGGACGATACCTTCGACAAGCCCTCCTGCCGGAGGCTTTTCGATTTGATACCGGTCTCCAATAAGTACTTTACCGTTATCGACGGGGCCGATCATCCTTTCAGGAGCATAGATGGAGTTCCCTCTACACAACCTCTGGATCTTATGGTGGCGACCGTGTCGGCTCATCTCCAGGGCCATCCGGCCGACTGGCCCAGATAGCCCAGTATGTCGGGCCCCCATACGAGAGCTGCCATGAAACCGGCGGTCAGGAAAGGAGCGAGGGGAACCGAGTCCTTTCTTGCCGCCTTTTTCAATAGCACCAGAAGCACGGCGAAGAGCCCCCCTATCATGAAACCCAGATAGGTGGCTATCAAGGCCATCTTCCATCCGAGAATGGCTCCCGCTCCCCCCATCAGAGTGGCATCTCCCCAGCCCATCCCGCCTCTGCTCAATATCACTATGATCGCTATGATCCCTGCGGCTGTGGCGGCGCCGATGACCCCGTCCAGCAGGGCTTCCGTTCCTCCGAAGATCCGAAGGAGCGCTCCCGCCACAGCTATAGCCCCTGCCAGGTGGTCGTAGATGTAGCCCGACTGGAGGTCCGTCAGGGCGTTGAGCATCATCAGCCATCCTCCCGTCATAGCACCGACTCCTGCCGGAGACGGTCCCCAGATATAGAGGGCTACCGCCCCCCACAGGGAATAGAGCAGCTCCACGATGGGATATCTCACGGATATGGCGTTTTTACAGTATCTGCACTTTCCTCCGGAGGCGACCCAGGAGATCAGAGGGATCAGGTCCAGAGTCTGCAAGGTTCGACCACAGCTGGGACAGCTGGACCTCTCCGAGCCCCACCAGGGTCTTCCCGAGACGGTTCTCTCTGCGACGACGTTGAAAAAAGATCCCGCCACCGCACCTATCACCGCTCCTATGGCCGCCAGGATATGATTGGGAAGCGACATATACGGTTCATCCTTTCCGGTCTATTTCTAAACTTTCGTTCTTGTGTTTGCTCCTTTATATTGCCATAATAACCTTAGAGACCGAGCTTGGAAAGCGTCGATCCGTCGGCGGCAGGAAGGAGGAGATCCATATGAAGAAGATACTGGTAGCAGTGGACCTCAGCGATCTCTCTGAGGGGTTGGTCCGTTATGGTTACGAGATGGCTGCTATGATGGATGCCGACATAGGCTTCATCCACATAGTTCCCCACCCAACGCTATGGAAGGGCTACGAGCCCTGGCTCCCGCCTCAGTTCGGCCAGGAGGTACTGGAGATAGCGGAGAAAAAGCTGAGACGGTATATAAAATCCGCCTGTAGCGGTGACTGTAACGCTTGTATAGGCTACGACCCGGCCAGAATACACGTTATAGTAAAAGAGGGCAATCCCGCCACCTCCATAATAGACCTGGCCAAGGACAAGGATATAGATCTGATAATAATGGGACACAGAGGGCAGTCGGCCCTTGAGTGGTTCCTGGTCGGCAGCACCGCTACCTCGGTGGCCAGATATGCTCACTGCTCCGTTTTGATATACCGTCCTCCTATGGAGAACGAGGAGGGGCTATCGGAAGAGAACTGAGACGAGTTCCGACGATATTCAAACAGGTCGAATGTCCTTTCTTTTGCCCCGTGTCGGGACGGTAAAAACCTGATACAATTGATCCATGTTCTTGAAAGGGGAGATTCGTGGTGAACGTAAAGGTCGTGGACCACATCGGAATAGCGGTTAAGAGCATAGAGGAATCCCTCAAGTTCTGGGAGGATAGTCTCGGGATCCACTGTCATGGAGTGGAGGAAGTCGCAGATCAAAAGGTGAAGACCGCCTTCCTTCCCATCGAGGATACGGAGATAGAGCTTCTGGAAGGGACCTCGGAGGATAGCCCGGTCTCCAAGTTCATCGAGAAGAAGGGCGAGGGGCTCCACCACATGGCTATCAGGGTTGATGATCTCGAGAAGGCCTTGGCCGAGCTGAAGGCAAAGGGCGTTCGCCTGATAGACGAGACCCCCAGAATCGGAGCTGGCGGCGCAAAGATAGCTTTCGTGCATCCCAAGGCCAGCGGCGGCGTCTTGCTGGAGCTCTGCGAGAGAAGCTGACCCGACTGCTTATAATAGGCACTATGGAGACGACAAAAGAGCCGATCCGTCTAGACGGATCGGCTCTTTTATGCTTTTTAAACCCCTCTGTTGTCGCCCCAGGTTCTGCGGAAGGTGAACTCGTAAACCGCTTTCCTCTCCCTCTGTGCCACCTCGGCCTCCTGTAGATCCTCCGGAAGCGAAGACGCCTCTCCGGGGTAACCGATGGCTATAGCAGTGACCGGGGTGTAGCCCTCAGGTATATCGTAGGTTTCCTTGATTTTGTCTCCGTCGAAACCGGCCATAGGATGGGCGAACAGACCCTTGGACGTGGCCTCGAGTATGAGGTTTTCAACCGCCATCCCGACGTCGTGCCAGGCCCACAGGTTGTCCCTGCCGCTGGCGAATTTTTCCGCCGCCACGGCTATAACCAGCACCGGCGCCTCCGAGGCCCATCTGACGTTGCCCGGTACCAGACAGTCCAGCATGGTCTGAAACTCCTCGGGGTCCTCTTTAGTGGCGTAGATAAAAGTCCAGGGCTGTTCGTTGAAACAAGACGGCGCCCATCGGGCGGCCTCGAAAAAGGATAGGACTATCTCCTTCCCAGGAATCCTGGAAGAAAAGGCCCTGGGGCTCCATCGTCTAACCAAAAGGTCGTTTATAGGGTAGTTTGTTCTCGCTTTTTTTTCCATGGCTCACCCTCCTCCGCCACTATATAATATACTCAAACAACCGGTTTTACAAATTGCATATTAGTCATCATTTTCCGACACAGAATCGAGAGAAGACAAGATCAAGCAATGCCTCGTCGTCCTGGAGTCCTAAAAGCCTCTCCAGGGCCGACCGGGCCTCCCTGATGCTCGAGGCGGCCAGGGTCTGATCGGAGTAGGAGTCCAGGGCTCCCTTCCCGTCCGTAAGGGATTCGATAGCCTCCCTTATCTCCTCCACCTGTCTGGCAGTCGCGTTGAGCCCCGCGTCTAGGGTCCCCGTTCCCGATACCAGGTCTACTATGGCCTCCTTCAGCTCGTCGAGCCCCCGTTTTTCCTGTGCCGATATCCTTATTACCCAGGATTCAGGAAGGAGTTTCGCTATATCCGTCTCGTCGAAGGCCTTGGGTAGATCGGATTTGTTCAGGGCTACTATGTGAGGTTTCCCCGACAGCTTTTCTGTCAGAGGCCTGTCCGGTATCTCCAGGGGCTCGCTGCCGTCCAGTATCCAGAGGACGACGTCCGACTCGTCTATCGCCTTGGCCGTTCTCTCTATGCCCATGGCCTCGACCTCGTCGGACGGGGTTTCCCTGAGCCCTGCCGTGTCCATCAATCTAAGAGGTATGCCTTTATGGGTGAATACCTCCTCTATAACGTCTCTGGTCGTTCCAGGTATGGAGGTCACTATGGCCCTGCTTTCCCTGAGCAGGGCGTTGAGAAGGGAGGATTTTCCGACGTTAGGCCTTCCGACCAGGGCTACCCTTATCCCCTCTCTCAGGAGGTATCCGGTGGTGCAGCGATCCAGCAGGTCTCCCAGGTCCTGAATGAGGGTCTCCATCCTGTCGGAGACGTCCTGATCCTCGATGTAGGGAACGTCCTCCTCGGGAAAGTCTATGCCTACCTCCAGTTCGGCGGACAACCCCAGCAACTCATCGTATATCTCTCGGACGAACCGGGATAGCTCTCCCTGGAGCGTCCTATTTGCCGCCCTCAACGCCTCGTTGCTGCGGGCGTGGATTATTCCGTTCACCGCTTCCGCCTGGGATAGGTCCAGTCGGCCGTTTTCGTAGGCTCTTCTGGTAAATTCTCCGGGGTCGGCGTGACGGCAGCCTTTCTGGAGGCACCTCTCGAGACATCTCTGTGCCACCAGGCTTCCTCCATGGCAGTGTATCTCCGCCAGGTCCTCGCCGGTGTAGCTCTTAGGGGCCTGAAAGAGGACGAGCAACACCTGATCTATGGGACCTCCGCTCTCGTCCAGGAGCGATCCGTTGTACATGATCCTGTATTTCATCTTCTCCGGCGGGGTGAAGGTCCTTACGAGGGACTTGGCGAAATCGAAGGCATCGGGGCCGGACATCCGAATTATCGAGATGCCCGCGTCACCCCATGCCGTGGAGATTGCTGCTATGGTGTCTCCGAACATGGCGACCTCCTCGTGTTACCCTTTCTCGGCCAATAGCTCCTTCATGGCCTCTCCCATGGCCTTGATTCCCCGGTCGGTCTCCTCCGGCGAGGCGAAGGTGAAGCACATCCTGAAGCTGTGTTCGCCTCCTCCGTTGGGGAAAAACGGAGCGCCGCATACGAAGGCGACCTTTTTCTCCAGACATCTCTGGAATAGGTCTTCCGCCCTTATGTTGGGGGTCGTGAGCCAGTAGAAGAAGCCTCCCTTGGGGGTGACGTACTGGACCTCACCTTTGGGAAGATACTTTGAAAAAGCCGCCTCCATGGCGTCTCTTTTCGCCCTGTAGTGGGACACTATCTTAGGCAAAAAGGCGTCGAGGTTGCCCGACTGGCAGTACTTGTAGACCAGCGCTTGAGCTACCACGCTGGTGCAGGTGTCCACGCCCTGTTTGAATATGGTCATAGTCCTTATGAGATCCTTGGGGCCTATCGCCCAGGCTACCCTGGTTCCCGGGGCCAGTATCTTGGAGAACGACCCGGCGTAGAGGACCAGCCCGGCGTCGTCGAGGGAGTAGAGGGTGGGCAGTTCGTCTCCCTCGAACCTGACGCAGCCGTAGGGATCGTCCTCAAGGATTAAGAGTTCCTTGTCCTTGGCGACGGCTACCAGCTCTTTCCTCCTCTCCAGCGACAGGGTACAGCCCAGGGGGTTGTGAAAATTAGGTATGGTGTAGATGAACTTGACCTTCTTGCCCTCCGCCCTGGCCTGGTCCACTGCGTTGGAGATTTTTTCTACCAGCATTCCGTTCTCGTCGCAGGGTATGGTAAGGAAGTTCGCCCCTTGGTTGTACATGTTTATAGTGTTGCCCAGGAACGAGGTCTCCTCGCAGACGACGTAGTCTCCTCTGTCCACCGTGGCCCTGGTGAGGAGGTCGGCTACCTGGCTGGAGCCCGACGTTATGAGTATTTCGTCCATCGAAGGTTCTCTGCCCATCTTTGGAGCGGTCCAACGGGACAGGAATTCCTTGAGAGGGGTGTAACCCTCCGTGACCCCGTACTGGAGGATGTCCCGGCCTTCCTCCAGTAGAATATCCGCTCCCTGGTGGAACTGTTCCACCGGGAAGATGTCGGGGTCGGGCATGCCTCCGGCGAAGGAGATCATTCCCGGTTTCCTTATCAGATGGAACATTTCCCTTATGGGCGATGGCTTTATTCCTTTGGCGGACTGACTCAACAGGCCTTGGATCGTATCGGACATCTCTATTCCTCCTTATTGTATCTTTGACGAAGTCTTTGACGAAGAGGTCTGCCCTTAGGGCAGACCTCTTAAGTGTCCTTCTAGATTGTAGCCTTCTTGTCCCTTCGACGCCAGACCCTAGGCCTTCATCTCCCCTATGGCCTCGGCCAATCGGGAGATTCCGTCCTCTATTACGTCGGGCTGTACGAATGTGAAGTTGAGCCTCGCCTTGTCTATTCCTGCAGCCTCGTCCACGCAGAAGGGGGTTCCCACCACGAAGGCGACCTTTTTCTCCACCGCTTTCTTGAAGAGTTCCCTCGAATCGATGCCGGGCATGTCGAGCCAGAAGAAGAACCCTCCCTCGGGTTTAACCCAGGATACACCGTAAGGGGCCAGGTACTTCTGGAGACATTCCTCCATCTTGTCCCTCTTGGGGCGGTAGGTCTCTATTATCACCGGGAGGTGCTCCGAGAGGTAGCCCTTGCGGCAGTACTCGTAGACCAGAGACTGGCATATGGGGCTCGAACAGAGGTCGGCTGCCTGTTTAAACACCACCATCTTGCGGATGATCTCCTTGTTGCCTGTGACCCATCCGATCCTGGATCCGGGAGCCAGTATCTTGGAGAAAGATCCGGCGTAAAGGGTCCCTCCTTTGTCGTCGAAGGAGAATATGGAAGGGAGGTGATCTCCCTCGTAGCGGACGTAGCCGTAGGGGTCGTCCTCGAATATGGGGATGTCGTACCTCTGGGATATCTCGACTAGCTTCTTGCGTCTCTCGAGGCTCATGGTCGATCCGCCTGGGTTATGGAAGTTCACTATGGTGTATATGAACTTCACCTTTTTGCCCTCGGCCCGGGCCTTCTCGATGACTCCCGGAAGCAGGTCGACCTTCATCCCCTCGTTATCAGTGGGTATTCCCAGGAACTGGGCTCCGTGGTTGTAGAAGGTGGTCAGAGCGGCCAGGTAGGAGGGGTTCTCCGTTACCACGAAGTCTCCCCTGTCTATGAGGGCGGAGGCGAATAGCTCCAGGGCCTGTTGGGATCCGGTGGTGAGAAGCATCTCGTCGGTCGCTACGGTCCTTCCCATCCTCTCGGCGGTGAAGGACGCTAGGAATTCCTTCAGAGGGGCGTAGCCCTCGGTTGTCCCATATTGAAGCAGATTTTTGCCGTCGTCCTTGAGGACGTGAGCTCCCTCGTAGAATTTGTCCACCGGGAAAACCTCCGGTGCCGGCATGCCGCCGGCAAAGGAGATCATTCCCGGCTGTTTTATGACCGCCAGCATCTCCCTGACCGGCGAGGGACGAACGTTTCTCGCCGTGTAGCTGTAGTTGTCCTCCCAAACGGTACTCAAGTCGATCGCCTTCCTTTTCTGCGGGAAAAAATCCCTGAGATTGTCCTTCCGCCTTACGCGGAGGTCTTTTTGAAAATCTGCCTATTTCTATTATAGCGTTGACTACGAATAAGTGAAATGATTTAAAATTTCGACTTATCCGTCGGGAGATCGGGTTTTTTTAGCCTTGACATGTCCATAGGAGTCTCTATAATGGGCAACTAAAGTTTATGGATTGCTATAAAGAGAATGTTAGTTTATATGGAGGGATAGATGATGGAGAAAAAGGGAAAGGTGGTTCTGGCCTACAGCGGAGGGTTGGATACCTCCGTGGCGGTATGTTGGCTGATGGAACGGGGATACGATGTGGTCACCTTGACCGCCGACGTGGGGCAGTCGGTCAATCTGGAGGAGAAAAAGGCCAAGAGCCTCCAGACCGGGGCGGTAGCGGCCTACGTCATGGACCTGAAAAAACAGTTCGTGCAGGAGTTCGTCTGGCCAGCCCTGAAGGCAAATGGGATGTATCAGGGGACCTATCCCCTCAGCTCCGCTCTCTCCAGACCTCTTATCTCCCAGCAGCTTGCCTGGGTTGCGAAGAACGAGGGGGCCGTAGCTGTGGCTCACGGGTGCACCGGAAAGGGACAGGATCAGGTTCGTTTCGAGGTAGCCATAGGGGCTCTGAATCCGGAGTTGGAGGTCCTAGCTCCCGTCAGGGACTGGCATTTTAGCCGCGAGGCGGAGATAGATTATGCCAAGGATCACGGTATAGAGGTCGGGGCCTCGGTCCAGTCTCCCTACAGCATAGACGAGAATCTTTGGGGACGGGCTATCGAGTGCGGCGCCCTGGAGGATCCTTGGAACGAGTGTCCAGAGGATGCCTTTAAGATCTCGGTGTCCCAGGAGGTCGCTCCCGACAAGCCCCAAAACGTGGAGATAACCTTCGAGAAGGGCATTCCCGTGGCACTGGACGGGGTTTCCATGGACGGTGTCTCCCTCATCCTGAAGCTTCGGGAGATTGCCGGAGCCCACGGTGTGGGGCGCATCGACATGCTCGAGGATCGCTTGGTCGGCTTTAAGAGCCGCGAGGTCTACGAGTGTCCATCGGCTATCACCCTTATTGCGGCTCACAGGGCCCTGGAGACGATGACCCTTTCCAAGGAGGTTTTGGCGGAGAAGAAGCGGCTTGAGGCTTCCTTCGCAGATCTCGCCTACACCGGTTACTGGTTCTCCCCTCTGAAAGAGGCAATAGACGCCTTTGTTGACAAAACTCAGGAAAACGTCAACGGCACGGTGAGGGTGAAGCTCTTCAAGGGTATGGCTACAGTGACGGGGCTCAAGTCCCTCAGTTCGGTATACAACCACGATCTGGCGACCTACTCGGAGGAGGATGCCTTCGATCACTCCGCCGCCGTAGGATTCATAAAGGTATGGGGATTGCCTCTCAAAACCTGGAAACAGGCTCATAAGCAGGATCCGGAGAAAAACGAGTCTATTTCCGTCTCCTGCTGATAAATCGAAACTTGCGTGGTATTCTTCAAGGGGGTTCCGGACGGCCCGGAGCCCCCTTTCGTCGTCATGCTATGCCTATACAAGAGAGGAGTGTGTTCTCATGTGGAAGGGCCGTTTTTCCCAGGAGACGGATCGCAAGGTCCAGGCCTTTTCCCAGTCGCTCGATCTGGACTGGAGGTTGGCCCGATGGGACATAAGAGGTAGTCTCGCCCATGCGGAGATGTTGGCGAAGCAGGACCTGATATCCCAGGAGGAGCTGGAAGCCATAAGGTCTGGTTTTCAGGAGATTATGGACGAGATAGAGAGGGGAGATTTCATCCCGGACGAGTCTCTCGAGGACGTCCACATGAATCTGGAACACCGTCTTACAGAGAAGATCGGCGACGCCGGAGCCAGGCTTCATACGGGACGGAGCAGAAACGATCAGGTAGGCACCACCATGAGGCTCTACGTGAAGGACGTTCTGTGCCAGGTCAAGTCTGGGATGATAGATCTAATGGATGCCCTCCTGAACAGGGCCGAGTCCCATAGAGAGACCATCGTGCCCGGCTATACTCATCTACAGCAGGCCCAGCCGGTCAGCATGGGACATCTATGGATGGCTTACTTCCAGTCTTTTTCCAGGGATCTCAAGAGGCTGGAGTTCGCCATGGACGAAGCGGACGAATGTCCTTTGGGATGCGGAGCCCTTGCCGGTTCCACCCTTCCCCTGGATCGAGAGTACACGGCCGAGGCTCTGGGGTTCTCCAGGCTCTGCGAGAACAGCATGGACGGAGTGGGGCAGAGGGACTATATATTCGACGCCCTTAGCTTCTCCACCATGTTTGCCGTACATTGCAGTCGTATGGCCGAGGACCTGATAATATATTCCAGTGCCGAGTTCGGCTGGCTTAAGCTTCCCGATGCCTTCTGCACAGGGTCGAGCATGATGCCTCAGAAAAAGAACCCCGACGTGCTGGAGCTCGTTAGGGGCCGTACCGGTCAGATGATAGGCCATCTTGTGGATATCCTGGCGACGCTAAAGGGGCTTCCAATGACCTATGACAGAGACCTCCAGGAGGACAAGAGGGGACTTTTTTCCTCTTTCGACGTCCTCTCTCACGTTTTGGGGGTGCTTCCATCCCTGGTTAGGGCCATAGAGGTCGATGCAGACAGGGCAGCAGAGTCCTTCGCCGACGGATTGGCCCTGGCTACCGACGTCGCAGAGTACCTGGTGACCAGAGGGGTTCCCTTCAGAGAGGCCCATCACAGGGTCGGAAGCCTGGTGGGATGGTGCGTCAGGGAGGAGAGAAGTCTGTTCGACCTGACCCTGGAGGACTTCGAGGATTTTCTTGGCGACGTCGACGAAAACCTACTATCCCTGGTGGACCTGGAGGCCGCCGTCGCCAGACGTGACACCCTGGGAGGCACCGGATTCAGACAGGTCTCCAGACAGATAGAGAGGGGACGGGATCTCCTCTCGAGGCTGAGCTGATAAGGACGATCCTCCGGCGGAGTCTCTCTTTCGTCGGAGGTATTGTCGCCTTTTGTTTGGCTTTGACATCGCAGAGATAGGTGTGTATAATTCTTGCAATTTTCGAAAGCTCTACTTTGTCGTCAAGTCCATGGGAGACCGGAGCTCCGAGAGCTTCGGCCTTTTTATATTTTCAAAGAGTATTTCTAAAGAGCATCTCTAAAAACGCTACTCCTCGGAGAGGTCGTTTCGGCGAAGCCCATTCGAACCCGTATTTCCGACCTGCCGTCGTGTAGTACGGATGGGGCGACAGGACGTCGCCCCAAGCCGAGGGGGCACAGGACGTGCCTTCTGAGGCGGTCTGTACGAAACAGGCAGGTCGGGAATACGTTTGGGCGAGACAGGGCGGAGGCGAAACGACCTCTCCGAGGAAACTCGGACGTGACTTTTTAGATATGCCTTAAAGAGAAAGGGGACGATTATACATGAAATTCGCTAAAAGACTGGAATGGTGCGATTCCTCCGATGTGGGGGACATCCTAAAGGCTCTCTCCGATCCGGAGATCCTGTCCCTGGCCGGAGGGCTGCCCGCCCCGGAGCTTTTCCCCGTGGAAGAGGTAAAGACCGCTACTGCCCTCGTGTTGGATCGAGAGGGAGACAAAGCACTTCAGTATTCGTCGGCCCAGGGAGACCCCAGGTTGAGGGAGATGGTCGCCAGGAGGATGACCGATAAATACGGCACTCCGGCGAAGGCCGAGGAGGTGCTCATAACCAACGGATCTCAGCAGGCTCTGGATATGGCGGGAAAGGTCTTTCTGGAGGAGGGGTCGGTTGTCCTGTGCGAGAGTCCCACCTATCTCGGGGCTCTTGGAGCCTTCAGGACCTACGGAGCCGAGTTCGTAGAGGTCGAGACCGACTCGGACGGCATGATAATAGAGGACCTGGAGCGTAAGCTGAAGGAGATCGACGACGTCCGACTGGTCTACGTGAATCCCGATTTTCAGAATCCCACCGGGATAGACTGGTCGGTGGAGCGAAGGAAGGCCTTCGCCGAGGTGGTCGGTCGATACGGAGTAGCCGCTATAGAGGACAACCCTTACGGAGAGCTTCGTTTCGAGGGTCCCTGTCCGCCCTCGATAAAGAGCTTCGACCGGGACGGCGTGGTGATCTCCCTGGGATCTTTCTCCAAGATATTCTCTCCCGGTATGAGGGTGGCCTGGATGATAGCTGCTCCTGAGATACTCTCTAAGTTCGGCGATATGAAACAAAACGCCATACTCTGTTCCTCTACGCTGCACCAGGCTCAGATAGTGGCCTACAACGAGATGTTCGACCTGGACGCTCACGTAGAGAGGATATGCAAGGTCTACAAAAAGAGGATGTCGGTTCTGATAGATTCGGTTCGGGAGTTCTTTCCGAAGGAAGCCGTAGTAGTTCCCCCTGCCGGAGGGCTTTTCGCCTGGGTAGAGCTCCCCGAGGGAGTCAACGCCAGGGATGTCTTCAAGGTCGCTGTGGAGGAACATAAAGTGGCCTTCGTCCCGGGCGGAGCCTTTTTCGCCGAGCCGGGGCACGAGAACTACATGCGTCTCAACTTCTCCAACGTGCCGGAGGACAGGCTTAAAGAAGGCATCCGCCGATTGGGAGCGGTCCTCTCTCAGAGCATGTGATGCAGTCAGTCTTATAAAGTAAAGGGCCCGGAGTTCGTCAGACGAATTCCGGGCCCTCTACTTTATGGGCATCTCTAAAAACGCAATTCCTCGGACGTAAGTTTTTAGATGTCCCTCATTTCTCTGTCGCGGACGACGTTTTCCGACCCCTCTTTTCCAGGACGGCCGCGAAATGTCTCGATTCCACCAGAGGTTCTCCCGTCTCTCCCGCCCTTATGTACTCCCGTACCGCTGCGGTGGTGGCGGTACGGCATATCATGGCTATGTCCCCTCCGCTGGCTCCCTCTGTCGCCTTTGCGAGGGCGTCTATGTCTACGTCATCCGCCATAGGCTTTTCCTGAAGGTGTATCTGGAAAATCTCCTTCCTGCCGTCGTGGTCGGGCATAGGAAGCTCCAGGACCATGTCGAACCGCCCTGCGCTGAAAAGGGCGGGGTCGATCAGGTCTATTCTGTCGGTGGTGCCGAGTACCACCACCCCGTCCATCTCGTCCAGTCCGCTCATCTCGGAGAGGAACTGGCTTATGACCCTCTCGGTGAACTGAGAGGCGGCCCCCGAATCCCTGCCCCTTACAGGGACCAGGGACTCTATTTCGTCGAAGCATAACAGCGAAGGAGCCGCCTGTTTGGCCTTGCGGAAGACCTCCCGGATCGCCCTCTCGCTCTCTCCGACGAATCGGGACATGAGGGACGGACCCTTGACGGAGATGTAATTGGCTCCGCTCTCTCTGGCCAAAGCCTTCACCAGCAGGGTTTTTCCCGTTCCGGATTTCCCGTGGAGCATTATCCCCCGCGGGGGAGATATGCGGAAGCGACGGAACACATCTCCGTGTTCCATGGGCCACTGAACCGCTTCTCGAAGCTCCTCGGTTACCTCGTCCAGCCCTCCGACGTCCTGCCATGTGACGTTAGGCCGTTCCACGAAGACCTCTCTTATCGCCGAGGGCTCCACCTCTCTGAGGGCTGCGGTGAAGTTTTTCATGTCTATCTCCATGGTCCTCAGATGATCGTAGGGTACCTGAAAATCCTCGAAATCTATGGAGGGCATTATGCCCCTCAGGGCCGCCATGGCTGCCTCCTTGGCCAGTGCCTCCAGGTCGGCTCCTACGAACCCGTGGGTGACCTCCGCTATCCTGATGAGGTCTACGTCCCTGGCCAGGGGCATCCCTCTGGTGTGTATCTGGAGGATCTCCTCTCTGCCCCTTCTGTCCGGTATGGGCACGGCTATCTCTCGGTCGAATCGTCCCGGTCGCCTCAGGGCGGGATCCAGGGTGTTGGGGAGGTTGGTAGCAGCGATCACCACGATCTGTCCTCTTGCCTGAAGGCCGTCCATAAGGGCCAGAAGCTGGGCCACGACACGCCTTTCCACCTGCTTCTCTCCGCCCATCTCCTCCCTTTTGGGAGCTATGGCGTCTATCTCGTCGATGAATATTATGGACGGGGCGTGGGCCTGGGCCTCCTCGAAGACCTCTCTGAGTCTCTGCTCGCTTTCGCCGTAGTACTTGCCTATGATCTCCGGTCCGGATATATGGGTGAACCAGGCGTCGGTCTCGTTGGCAACGGCTTTGGCTATCACCGTCTTGCCCGTGCCGGGAGGGCCGTAGAGCAGGACCCCCTTGGGAGGCTCTACTCCCAGCCTTAGAAATGCCTGGGGAAACCTCAGGGGAAGCTCGATCATCTCCCTTATCCTCTGTAGCTGGTTGGAGAGCCCCCCTACATCTTTATATGTAGCCTTGTCGCTTTTTGCTCCGGCGGAGGGTTTTTCGACGATCAGCTCGCTGGCGGGACTTATCATCACCGACCCTCCCGGTTTTGTGGAGGTTACCTGAAAGTCGCAGTCCCTTCCTCCTCCGAGGACCAGCCTTATCCTGTCCCCGTTGATAACCGGGAGTCCGCTCAGCTTTTCCTTCAGCCCCGACGGATCGAGGTCTTTCTCCAGGAGATGCATCGTGGTAAGAGGCCTTATGGCGATCTCGAAGGCGAAGTCCACCACGACCTTATGGACGGAGATGCGGTCATCCAGCGCGACTCCGGCGTTGCCTCTGGTTAGCCCGTCCAAGAAGAGAGCTCCCTGGCCGCAGTCGTCGTGGTCGGCCGCCAGCAGTCTCACCGGGGTCCTCCGGCTGCCCTTGATCTCTACGATCTCGCCGTCCGACAGGCCCAGCCTGTCCATGTCCACCGGGTCCATCCTGACGAGTCCGCGACCGATATCCTTTTTCTTTCCGTCCTTAACCTTCAGCATGGTATGCCTTCCTTCCTTTGTAAACTTAAGTGCATCGATTGTATCATAGAAAAACATGGGTGAGGTGTTAGCCTTTTGACCGATCATGTCCTATACTCGAGAATCGATATGTAAAGATAAGGAGTGTCTTTATGGCAGAGACCAGAAAGAGCGTAGAGGATGTAAAGAACCTTCCGGTGGGAGAGAAGTTTTCCTCCGTAGGTGTGGTGCTGGATATCCACGAGAAGAAGGACAAAAACGGCAAAAGCTACTGGACCGTTTCGTTGATGGACAAAACTGGTTCGATGGATGCCAAGATCTGGGGCAATGCCCAGTGGTGGGACTTCAGAGAGGGAGTGAAGTCGGAGATAAAGGATCCGGCTTCCTCTACCTTGGTGGGAAACCTCAAGGGCAGCTCGATCGGCGTTACGGGGCAGGTCTCGGAGTTCAGGGGCAAGAACCAGTACAACTTCAACCAGGTATTCCTGGTCGATCAGGAAAAGGAAGAGTACAGGCCCGAGTCCTTCGTCCAGACCTCTCCGGTGGACGTGAAGGAGCTGGAGCGCCGTTTCGACCTGCTGGTGGATAGGTGTTCAGGGGATGTCCGTTCCTTCCTGGAGGAGCTGTTCTCCAAGGGCGGCGATCTTTGGAAGAAATTCAGGGTGATGCCGGCGGCGGTTTCCCACCATCACGCCTATGTACACGGCCTTCTCGAGCACTCCATTACGGTGACGGAGCTGGCTCTTTCCATGGCGGAGGCCATAGAGGGGCAGGCCCGTCCCGACCGGTCGTTGGTCGTGGCAGGGGGATTGCTTCACGATCTGGGAAAGCTGGAGGCCTACGTGTTGAATCCAGGTCCCGGCATGACAGTAGAGGGTACCGTGATAGATCACATAGCCCTCGGCTACAGTCGTTTCGAGGCTCTCGCCGAACGGTACAAGCTGGACAGAACCGTCAGGACCGCTTTGGGTCACATTCTGTTGAGTCACCACGGCCTCAGGGAATACGGATCTCCCGTGTTGCCTGCCACGCCGGAGGCCCTGGTGGTATCGGCGGCGGACGAGCTCGACTTCAAGCTGTTCTGCTGGGGCGACTCGGTCTCTCAGCTTGAGGGCGGAGTGGAGCCGGAGGACTCCGTCTCGGACCTCAACTACTCGGCTCAGCGTCGTTTCTGGAAATGGCGCCCCGACGGGGAGCGGAGCTGACCGATGGATCGTTTCGTCGTCTCCCGACACGACGACGGTCGTAGGTTGGACAAGGTCATCCGAAAGAAATGGCCGTCCCTGCCTTTGGGAGCCATGATGAAGGCATTCAGGAAGAAACAGGTACGGATCGACGGAGCCAGGGCTTCCTTCGACCAGAGGCTCGTCGAGGGACAGGAGATCCTGGTGCCGTGGGAGAGCGCTCCTACCGACGTTGGCGCTAAAAGGACCGGAGGTCATCTCGTAACGGTCTATAGGGACGAATCCCTTTGGGTCGTGTCGAAACCGGCGGGCCTTCTCAGTCAGCCGGACAAAAAGGGCGGAGACTCGGTGGTGACCAGGGCCTTCCTGCCCGGATCGTCCTTTCAGCCTCAGGCTGTAAATCGGTTGGACCGAAATACATCGGGTATCATGGTGCTGGCCCTGACCGGAGAGTCTCTCAGAGACCTCTCCTCTCGCTGGAGAGACGGGGAGATGGAAAAGGTCTATCTGGCCCTCGTTGTCGGAGATCTGCCCGAGGAGGGAAGTATAGACGCCCCTCTGTCGAAGGACGGGTCCTCCAACAAGGTTTTCGTGGATTCGAAGGGGCAGAGCTCTCTGACCCTGTATCGCCGTCTGGCCTCCGGTGGAGGGCTTTCCCTGTGCCTGGTGACCTTGATCACCGGCAGGAGCCATCAGATAAGGGTCCATATGAGCCATATAGGCCATCCCGTGTTGGGCGACGTTAAATACGGCGACAGAGCTCTCAACGGGGTCAAGGGAGCGAAAAGGCCCATGCTACATGCCTTCTCTGTTTCCTTTCCCGATATGTCCGGAGATCTGTCCTCGCTGTCCTCCAAGACCTTCAGGACTCCCATGCCGGAGGATATGGCCGATATGTGTTCGAAAAATGGCATCGTTCCCGATAGGGCTTTTCTTCGATAGTGGGGGTTGCTAGGGATACCCCTTCATGGTATGATGGCGACAGTAAAACATACCATGGAGGTGTGGATTGTGAGAAATCTTAAACTGGAAGTAACCGATAGAGCGAAGGAGAGAATCCTCGAGATAGGGCCGGAAGTAACGGTTTTCGAGGGAGTTTTAGGTGCCGGTTGAGGAGCCAGACAGGCCGTTCTCGTGAAGAGCGGAGCTCCCGAGGTTAGAGATAACTATCAGGTCCTGAAGGAAGGGGACATGTCCGTCTGGATCCCTGACGCCGTCGATTTCGACGACGACGTAGTCGCTATAGACCTTCAGGGTTTCCTGTGGATGGTGAACCTGGTCGTTACTACCGCCGTTCCGGGCTCCTCCGCCGGAGGCTGCGCCGGGTGCACTTCCTGCGGCTAGAAAGAGCTCTCAAGCGAACAGGTAAATAAAAAAGATTGCGGCTTCCCAAAAGGAAGCCGCAATCTTTTTTTGTGCGCTGTTGTTTTACGCCGACGGGATCGGAGACTCGATCCTTCCGGGGTAGGCCTCCAGTCCGGCCTTGAGGATGTCCATGGCCTTGGCCAGGTCCTCGTTTTTAAGCACGTAGGCGAGACGGGCCTCGTTTTTACCCAGGCCGGGAGTGGCGTAGAATCCAGCCGCCGGGGCTACCATGGTGGTCTCTCCGTCCACGTCGAAGTTCTCGAGCATCCATATGGCGAACTTCTCCGCATCGTCCACCGGCATCTTTATGACCACGTAGAAGGCCCCCTTGGGCTCCTCGCATATGACGCCCGGCATCTCCTTGAGGGCCTTATAGAGGGTGTTTCTCCTCTCCTGATACTCGGTGTTGACCTCGTTTAGGTAGCTTGCGGGAGTTCCGTAAAGAGCCGTGGCTCCGACCTGTTCGAGGGTTGGAACGCAGAGTCTGCCCTGGCAGAGCTTTATGACCTGTTTGGAGAAGTCCTTGTTCTTGCAGGCCAGGGATCCGATCCTGGCTCCGCAGGCGCTGTACCTCTTGGAGACCGAGTCGACTATGACCACCCGATCGGAGATCTCCGGAAGGTTGCCGAAGCTGGTGTACTTCAGGCCGTCGTAGACGAACTCGCGGTAGACCTCGTCGGCGATTATGGTCATGTCGTGTTTCCTGACGATCCTTGAGAGCATGTCCATCTCGTCTCTGGTGTAGATGACCCCCGTGGGGTTGCCGGGGTTGCTGAGCACGATGGCCCTGGTCTTCTCGGTTATATTCTTCTCGATCTCGGCTTCCGAGGGGAGATGGAACCCCTCTTCCGCCTTGGTGGTTATGGGTACTATCTTTACGTTGATGGCCCTGGTGAAGGCGTTGTAGTTGGCGTAGAAGGGTTCTGGAACCATGACCTCGTCGCCGGGATCGCAGAGAGCCATCATGGCGAACATAAGGGCCTCGCTGCCTCCGTTGGTGACGAGGATCTCGTCTGGCTCGAAGTGCATATCGTAGGTCTTGTAATAGGCCGCTATCGCCTCTATCAGTTTGGGATCTCCCGGAGAGGTGGCGTAGGCTATAACCTCCTGGTCGAACTCTCTGATGCTTTTGAGGAACGACGGGGGCGTGATTATATCGGGCTGTCCGATATTGAGGTGATACACCTTCTTCCCCTTTGCCTTTGCCGCGTTTGCTATAGGTACCAACTTTCTTATCGGTGATTCCTGCATTGCGTTGATACGATCAGAGAACCTCACGGACAACATCTCCTCCTGAAAAAGATAATTTTGAGATTACCCAGGTTCATGATACCATAGAACCGGTCGATTTTATATTGCGAATAATTGGTCTTGCGATAGAGCTTTGAAGATTGTCTATCAGGACCTTATTTGGCGGTATTGGTCGACCTGGTTATGCAATATACTGTATATTTTGGCCTGGCAGAGAGGCCTCGACGGAGGTGGTAGGAACAGGGACGATATGAAATCCAGTAACCTTGTCGTGTGGAGAGTGTCGAGCGATTCATCGATAATGCGTGCGAGGAGGTATCAGTCTTTATGGAAGCAGTAATGAGGATTAATGGAATAGTCAACGGTTTTGTGTGGGGTCCATGGACTCTCACCCTTTTGGTAGGTACCGGCATATACCTGACGATCATCCTAGGTGTGCCGCAGATTCGTTATTTCGGTTTTATGTTCAAAGAGGTTATAGGACGTCTCGGTAAGAAACAGGAAAAGACGGAGGGCTCGATCTCGTCCTTCTCGGCTCTGGCAACCGCCCTGGCTTCCACGGTCGGCACGGGCAACATAGCCGGTGTCGCCACGGCTCTTCACCTTGGAGGTCCGGGAGCTCTGTTCTGGATGCTTATCTCCGCGGTCTTCGGCATGACCACCAAGTTCGCCGAGGTCACGTTGGCGGTCCACTTCAGGGAAAAGGACAGTACCGGACAGTGGAGGGGCGGCACCATGTACGTCCTCGAGAAGGGAACGGGACAGAAATGGCTCGCCTGGCTCTTCGCCTTCTTCGCGTCCTTCGCGTCTTTCGGCATCGGTAACGCCATCCAGGCCAACTCCACCGCCGAAGGTCTCGCCCTGGGCTTCGGAGTTCCCCATCTTGCCACAGGTATAGTTCTGGCCATACTGACCGCCGCCGTCATAATGGGCGGAATCAACGGGATAGCCAGGGTCACCACCTATCTGGTTCCCTTCATGGCCATCTTCTACATCATAGGTGCTCTCATAACCGTCGGAGTCAACGGAGCCGACGTGCCCGCCGCCTTCGGCAGAGCCATCAAGTACGCCTTCTCCGACCCCATGGCCATGCCTGGAGCCATCGCCGGATGGAGCATAAAGATGGCTCTCACCAAGGGACTCGCCCGAGGGGTCTTCTCCAACGAGGCCGGTCTCGGATCGGCTCCCATGGTCCACGCCGCCGCTACGGTTGACCATCCTGTCCGCCAGGGCGTCTACGGCCTCTTCGAGGTATTCACCGACACCATAGTCATCTGCACCCTTACTGCTCTTGCCATCCTCACCACCAGCACTCTGGTCGGGCAGCCTGAGCTCACCGGAGCCCAGCTGAGTCTTACCGCTTTCCAGGAGGTTCTGGGACAGACGGGGGTCATGGTACTATCTACCGGACTTGCCCTGTTCTCCTTCTCCACTATACTGGGCTGGTACTGGTACGGCGAGACCAGCGTCACCTATATCCTAGGAGACAGCAAGCCGGTTATAATGGGCTTTAAAGTCATGTGGATTCTGGTTCTTCTGGTCGGTGCATCCGGCGGTGGCGGCAAGTTCCTGGCCAACATCTGGAATATGTCTGACACGATGAACGGCCTCATGGCCATACCCAACCTCATAGCCTTGCTCTGGCTTTCCAACGAGGTTAAGAAGCTCGTCAAGGACTTCGACGACAAGCGTCGCAAAGGAATTCTGGAGTAACATATAAAGGGCGAATCTCGGGGCGAGGTGTCCGCTGGGCACCTGCGCCCCTCTTTTGCGTAAAATTTGTCTTTTGAGGAGGCGGTTATCGGTGAACTACAGGCCGAGCCGGATGGAGGTAAGCCTCGACAATCTGGCTTTCAACTACAGGTCGATCAAGAACCACGTCGGTCCCGAGGTGCAGCTCATGTCGGTTATAAAGGCCGACGCTTACGGTCACGGGGTGATGGAGGTCGCCAGACGTCTGTCCTCGGAGGGGTGTCAGCGGTTCGCCGTCGCGACGTCCGACGAGGCCTTCGCCTTAAGGGATGGAGGGGTGGGAGAGGCGCTTCTGGTCATGGGGCCCACGTCCTACGCTTCAGCGGGTGAGCTGGTGCGACGGAACGTATCGGTCGCTCTCACCGATATGGATATGGCCAGAGCCCTCTCCAAGGCCGCCGAGAGCGAGGGAACCCCGGCTTACGTGCACCTCAAGGTCGACTCGGGAATGGGACGAATCGGATTTCTTCCCGAGGAGGTTCCGGCTATCTTGGATGAGCTGATATCCCTTCCAGGGGTAGTGGTGGAGGGGCTCTTCACCCATTTCGCCACCGCCGACGAGAGACGACTGGACTACACCGAGTCCCAGTATCGCCGATATCTAGATGTGTTGGCCATGCTGGAGGACAAGGGAGTGAGGATACCTGTCAGACACGTCTGCAACAGTGCCGGAACGTTGAATTCTCCGGAAAAACATCTGGACGCCTGTCGTCCCGGGGTGATACTGTACGGTATGTGGCCCTCGGGGGACTGCATCAGGCCTATAGAGCTCAAGCCGACCTTCGAGGTCAAGACTAGCATAGCCATGATAAGAAATCTGCCTCCAAGAAGCGGGGTCGGATATGGACTCAGATATATGACCAGGGGAGACGAACGTATAGCCGTTTTGCCCATAGGCTACGCCGACGGCCTCTCCAGAGCCTTCTCTATGAGGATCCAGATGCTCGTGAAGGGAACCAGGGTTCCCCAGGTCGGCAACATATGCATGGATCAGACCATGATAGACGTGACCGGTCTGGACGTCTCGGTCGGAGACGAGGTGGTTATAGTTGGTTCCCAGGGAGACGAGACCATAACCCCGGACGAGCTTGCCGGAGCGAGACATAACACCATAAACTACGAAATTCCCATAATGTTCAGCAAGCGGGTCCCTCGGGTGTATGTATAGCTGTAGGGCTTTTTTAAATATTGAAAATATATATTCTTGATATTTTTTGATCAAATTGCGGGATACGGTTGGTATTGCCGCCCAAATGGTGTTAATATCATCAAGGATTGTGGTCACCTTGCGACCTAAAGAGGTCGCATATTTTGCAGGAGGTGTATTTTCATGGCAGTGGTGAAACGTACTTCCGATAACGTACTGCTCGATACGGCCCTCAAGAACTTCTACGCCGCGACGGAGGAGATGGGACTCGAGGACGGACTGGTAGAGATACTCAGCCGTTCGGAGAGAAAGACTTGCGTCTCCATCCCGGTCGAGATGGACGACGGAACGGTCAAGGTATTCGACGGGTTCCGCGTAGCTCATTCCTCGGCGGTAGGACCGGCCAAGGGTGGCGTTCGCTTCCATCCCGAGGTGTGTCTTGACGAGTGCGAGGCTCTGGCCTTCATGATGACCTGGAAATGTTCACTGGCCGGTATCCCCTACGGCGGAGGCAAGGGCGGAGTCTGCTGTAACCCCCTCGAGATCTCTCCCAAGGAGAAAGAACGTATCTGCAGGACCTTCGCCGCTCGGATCGAGCCGGTCGTAGGAGCTTGGACCGACATCCCAGCCCCCGACGTCAACACCGGTGGACAGGAGATGGTATGGTTTATGGACACCATCAGCAAGATGCGCGGACGCCTCGAGCCAGCGATCTTCACAGGCAAGCCCATCCCTCTGTGGGGTTCCAAGGGCCGTAACGCCGCTACCGGACTCGGAGTGGCTACCTGTGCCATCGAGCTGATGAATGTACTTGGCAAGCCAGTCGAGGGTGCCACCGTGGCCGTTCAGGGCTTCGGAAACGTTGGAACCTTCGCCGCCTTGACGATGATAGACGCCGGAGCCAAGGTCATAGCCATCAGCGACATTACCGGAACCTACTATTGCAAGGACGGTCTGGATATCAAGAAGGCCTTCGATCATGTCTCCAATCATCCCAAAAAGCTTCTCGAGGGATTCGAGCAGCCCGGTCTCGAGAAGAGGGATCTCGCTGCCCTCGTGACGACCGAGTGCGACATCCTCCTGCCCTGCGCTCTCGAGGGAGCCATCAACGGTAAGAACGCCGACGAAGTCAAGGCCAAGTACATCGTAGAGGGAGCCAACGGTCCCATCACTCCCGAGGCGGATGCCGTTCTCGACGGTAAGGGAATCCTGATCGTTCCGGACTTCCTGGCTAACTCCGGTGGAGTCATCGGGTCCTACTTCGAGTGGTGTCAGGACCTGGGTGGATTCTTCTGGACCCAGGAGGACTACAACAACCGTCTTCTCAGGATCATGAAGGACAACTTCAAGAGAGTTTGGGATTACTCTCAGAACAAGAACGTCAAGATGCGCAGAGCCGCCTTTATGGCCGCTATCCAGCGTGTCGCCGACGCTGTAAAGATGAGAGGCGTGTTTATGTAGGACCGAAGATAAAGCTGTTTGAACGAGGCCGATCGATTTTTCGATCGGCCTCGTTTTTTTTTCTCTGTCGGGCTTGACGAATGAAAAGATCGAGTTTAAAATATCAGTAATCGCTACTAATATTGATAGGAGGTCGCTACATGTATCGTATAGGAGACAAGATCGAGGATATCAAGACGAAAGCTTTTCATCAGGGAGACCTGAAGGAGATAAAAATGTCCGATTACGAGGGGAAGTGGAAGGTTTTGTTCTTCTATCCCGCCGATTTTACCTTCGTATGTCCCACTGAACTGGGGGAAATGGCCGATTACTACGATAAATTCGTGGAGGAAGGAGCAGAAATCTTCAGTGTGAGCACCGATTCCGAGTTCGTCCATATGGCCTGGCACGAGGCATCGCCGACGATAGCCAAGATCCGCTTTCCCATGTTGGCAGATCCCAGCGGCAAGATAAGCAGGGATTTCGGGGTATACTTGGATGCTGATGGAGTAGCCCTGAGGGGTACTTTCGTTATCGATCCTCAGGGAGTGTTGAAGGCGGTGGAGATACACGATCTCGATATCGGCAGAAGCGCCAAGGAGGCTCTGAGAAAGCTTCAGGCTGCCAAGTTCTCCGCCACTCACGGTCAGGTGTGTCCTGCAAGCTGGGAGCCCGGTGACGAGGGTATGGTTCCAGGGAAGGATCTTGTAGGAAAAATATAGTAGGAGATGATATCATGGGTTCCGAGGAAAAAATTCTGGAGGCTCTTTCCGAGAAGGCCATGAAAGCCGGAGAGATAGCCGAATCTATCGGTCTGGAGAAGGACGATGTCTCCAAGTTGTTGAAGACCCTGAAGACTCAGGGCAAGGTGGTATCCCCTAAACGCTGTTATTACGGACTCCCGGAGTAGGTGATTTTATGGCCATGCAGAGAAGATCGAGACAGAGGGACGCCATACTCAAGGTTTTTGAGGTGAAGGGGGCCCATCCAACCGCCGAGGAAGTACTATCGGAGGTTCGCAAAGAGATCCCCAACGTCAGTCTCGGGACGGTCTACAGGAACCTGGACCAACTCTGCGAGGCCGGAATGATCTGGAAGATCCAGATGGAGGAAGGGCCCTGCCGCTACGAGGGAAATCCGGACGGACACCTTCACGCCGTCTGTCCCATATGTGGAGAGATAAGGGATGTCTGGCCCTCCGGGGATCCCATAGCTCGCGATTCGCTCCCGGAGGAATTCGCCGAGGCGGAATACAGGCTTTTGCTTATATCTCCATGCGAAAGATGTCGCCCCAATGCTTGAAAGCAGGGAGGACCGATCTCGAGATCGGTCCTCCCTGCTTTTTGTCGATTTTTAAGGGTTCAGCCTGTAGATGGTCCTGGGCCATGGAATGACCTCTCTGATGTGATGCAGGCCGCATATCCAGGCTATGGTTCGCTCCAGACCGATTCCGAAGCCGCTGTGGACGAAGGTGCCGTATCTGCGAAGGTCAAGATACCAGCCGTAGGAGTCCATGTCCAGACCATCCGATTCCATCCTGGCGGTCAGTTTATCCAGGTCGTCCTCCCTCTGGGATCCTCCGATGATCTCTCCGTATCCCTCCGGAGCCAGTAGGTCGGCACATAGCACGGTCTCTTTGTCGTCGGGGTTTTCCTTCATGTAAAAGGCCTTGGCCCCCTTTGGGTAGCATTCTACGAAGACGGGCCGGTCGTATTGCTGGGTCAGTATCGTCTCGTCCTCCGCTCCCAGATCGTCTCCGAATTCTATGGAGCTTCCCAATTCGTTAAGTTTCTTCACCGCGTCCCTGTAGGATATGCGGTAGAACGGACCTTCGAGAACCGACTTGAGTGGGGAGAGCTCCCTCTCCAGTAGGGCCAGCTCCTCTTTGCAGTGTTCCAGTACCTGTTCCACCGTGTAGCTTACCAGGGCCTCCTGAAGGTCCATGTTGTCCTTGTGGTCGTAATAGGCCACCTCGGGCTCCAGCATCCAGAACTCGGTGAGGTGCCTTCTTGTCTTGGATTTCTCCGCCCTGAAGGTGGGGCCGAAACAGTAGACCTTGCCGTAGGCCGCTGCTGCCGCCTCAGCGTACAGCTGTCCCGTCTGGGCCAGGTAAGCCTTCTGGTCGAAGTAGTCCAGCTCGAAGAGGCCAGATGCTCCCTCTCCTATGGCTCCGGTTATTATGGGGCTGTCCACCAACAGGAAATCTCTGTCGTGGAGGAACTGTCTCCAGGACCAGACTATCCTCTCTCTTATGGTCATGATGGCCCTCTGTCTCTGGCTCCTCAGCCAGAGATGGCGGTTGTCCAACAGGAAGTCCACCCCGTGGTCTTTCTTGCCTATGGGATATTCGTCGGTCGGGTTGTGGTTTACCTTTATATTGGAGACTGTGAGCTCCACCCCCGACGGGGCCCTGTCGTCGGACCTGACCGTCCCGGTTATCTCCACCGACGCCTCCATCCAGAGTTTTTTGGCCGCTTCGAATTCTTCCGGAGAGACCTCTTTTTTTACCATGACGGCCTGAACGAATCCCGAGCCGTCCCTTATCTGGAGGAAATGTATTTTTCCGGAGCTTCTCTTGTTGTACATCCATCCTTTGATAGTAACCTCTTCTTCGACGTGTTGCGGCATGTCTTTGATAGTTATCCACGGTGCTGCCATAAGCGAGACCTCCTCGTCGGATTTCGATCTTCCCGAAATAGGGCATGTATATGATACACTAAGTTTGAGATTCCATTTTGCAATGGTGGGAGGGGTTCCGTTGGATCTACCTAGACTTCTTATAGCCGATGAACGGAGAGAGGGGACTATTCCTCCTGGTATAGTTATCGCTGCCACGTTGAAGTCCCTCGGGATTCCTCTGAGGCTTTTTTGTGGCTGTATGGACGAGAGTTATCTCAGGATGTTATCTCTCGGTTGTGAGCAAGAGGTGTTCTCTATCGACCCTTTCCAGTTTCGGAGCGAGGCGGATCTTCGTCTTTTTTTCGGAACCGCCGCCAGGAGCGATAGCCTAAACCTGGTGTTATCCCCTCTTGGATCGATGGTTTCGGAGGACCATATGTCGGTGGATAGAGGCACCGCCGATTTGGCCCGGATGCTGGACGTAGGGTTGTTGGCCCTTCCCCATGCCAACCCGGTGGCCTCTCTCAGTTCGAGGATAATGACGGGTGTCTACGAGGATCTGAAGGAAAGGGACGTCGAGGTTTATGGAGTTCTTTTTTCATCGGTTCTGAACCCTCGGGAGTTTCAGCTGTTGGAGGTCGAGCTCGGAAGGATGATCCCGTCGATGTCCCTCGGTTACATACCCCGTTATATGGAACGAAGGTCTCTACCCCTGGTGGAGCTTTGCTCCGATCCCAGAGTGGCCCAGCCGATAAAGACCCTGGGGCATCAACTCAAGGGCATGACAGGCCAGATCGACTGGGAGGCCGTGTTGGCCTTCGGAAAACGTTCGCTGGATATGTCCGTGCCGGACAGACGGATCGAGCCTGTCGCAGGGAATCCCCTGGTCTCAGTGATCACCGATCATTCCACATCCCTCGGGTTGGAGAACGACCTGCTTTTTTTCAAGACCATCGGCTGTAGGGTGGAACAGGTTCCCCTGCTTCAGGGATCGATCCCTTCCGGCGCCGCGGTTATATACGTTCCCCACGGTCTGCCTCACGTGGCGATGAAAAGACTTCAGCTGAACGAAAAACTGTACAATCAGATAAAGAGCATGCCTGTTAGGAGGGCTTCCGCCATCATCAACGGTGGTTTGTCCGCCCTGTGGGGCAGGTGGTATGCTTTATCCTCCGAGGCCAGAGACCGTATGCCCGGTTTCAACGTCATGGAGAACGACGGTTTCGTCCTGGGGCCCTATTTCAAGGGGACCGGCGTTCCCGTCGAGATGGTTCCTTTCGAAGGAGGGATCACGAAGGTCCTGCCTCTCGACGAAGGGGACAAGCTGAGAGGGTTCCTCCCAGATTACATGAAAAAGGCGTTGGGTGTTCCCGGAAGAGGTATGTGCGGTTGGTCCGTCAAGGATCTCAGGAATAAAGACTCTCTGGGAGAGGCTGGCTGGAAGGTCGGAGAGGTTATCGGCAGTCACGCCAGGGTAGAGCTTTGGAGCTGCCCCGAGGTGATCAAACGATGGATAAGGCAGGTGGGACGATGATGGAGGAGCCTTTTCGTATAGAAGACAGGGTGTCCGAGGTCTGGAGGGACGGCGATCCTATTTTGTGGTGGAACGGTGAATGGATGACCGCTGGGATGCTGTTCGATATGGCCGAAGATTCCAAAATGGTCCTGTACGGCGGTGGCTTTCGAAGGGGTGACAGGCTCATGGTCCTTATGCCCAACTGTCCCGCCCTGCTTGCTTTGTCTATAGCATGTTGGCGTCTCGGTGGTACGGTGGTTCCGGGCAATCCCCAGGCAGGCCCGGAGGCTGTCCTGTCCTCTATCGATGCGGTCGATCCCTGTGCTGTCGTAGTGGGAGCCCCTCTGGAGGGATCTTTTACCTCTCTATCGGAAAGTCCCGTCCCGGTCATCTCCATGTCTTTGGACGCTCCCCTTAATGGCTTTCGAGGTGTCGATACCTCAATTTCGGAGGACCATATCGCATTGCTTTTCTCCACGTCCGGAACGACCGGACGTCCGAAGGTCGTTCCTGTCTCTCACGAGAACGTCCTAAGCGATATGGATCAGGCCCTGAAGCAGGTGTCGGAGATCTCGGACGACGAGGTCTTTCTCAACGTCCTTCCAAACTTTCATACACTGGGGTTTATCGTGAGTGGAATTCTACCTCTGCTTTTTCATTTTCGTCAGGCGATTCTCCCTTCGTTCATGCCGGTCGATAGGACCTTGAGGGCCATAGAGGCCTCCGGAGTCACCGCGATAGTCGCGGTGCCAACCATGTTGAGATTCATGGTTGCCGCCAGCTTGAGGATGGGAATGAGATTTTCCTCGGTTCGTCTTGTCATAAGCGGAGGCGATCGTTTTTCCGTGGATCTCGATTCCCGAATAGAGAAGGTTTTCGGGGTGCCGGTCCTGGAAGGGTACGGCTTGACCGAATGTTCACCTATATTGGCGGTAAATCCCTCTTACCAGACCCGTAAGCTAGGCACGGTCGGTCCCATTCTGGACGGTCT
The DNA here is from genome assembly GCF_000172975.1 of Dethiosulfovibrio peptidovorans DSM 11002. Lineage (NCBI taxonomy): Bacteria > Thermotogati > Synergistota > Synergistia > Synergistales > Dethiosulfovibrionaceae > Dethiosulfovibrio > Dethiosulfovibrio peptidovorans. Next base: position 575,787 of record NZ_ABTR02000001.1, on the reverse strand, counting down.
GGAGTGGCAGATCCGAGGCTTGGACGGAGAGGTCAAGGAGGATGGAGAAGAGGGTGTCCTCTGGGTCAAAGGTCCCTCGGTGGTCTCCCGATATTTCAGGAATCCCGAGGTGTCGGCGGAGAAGTTCGTGGACGGTTGGTTCAACACGGGGGACGTGGTGTCCATAGACGGCGACGGATACGTCAGTATCATGGACAGAGCAGGGGATATGATAATTGTGGGAGGGTTTAACGTTCACCCTCAGGAGGTCGAGGCGGTGCTTTCCTCTTATCCTGGAGTAAAAGAGGCTGTCGTAGTCGGCAAGGAGAACTCATTCAGCGGTCAAATTCCCTGTGGCTACGTGATATTGGATCCCAGTGCCTCTGTGACTTCGGCGGAACTGATCTCTTACTGCAAGGGACACCTTCCCCATTACAAGGTTCCTCGAAAAATAGAGACGGTGGAGGATTTTCCCAGGAACAGCCTGGGAAAGGTGCTGAGAAGGGTCCTACGAGATAACTTGAATCGAGGATCGAGATAAAGGACGATGAAAAAGAATTTAACGGGAGACCGGTTTTACGCCTCGGTCTCCCGTTTTCTGCCTTACAACCCAAGAGCCCTTATGGCGTCCTCCACGTTGGAGAAGCGGAACTCGACGTCCTTCAACATATTCCCTATCGCCATGAAGTCACCTCTTCCGAGGGCTCTTAGGGAAGCTCTGTCGCTGGCGGTATCGCCGAAGAAAAGGGGCCATCTTTTGTCCAGCCTCCTGCAGAGCAGGTCCAATCCCTCCGGAGAGGGTTTTTTTATGCCGTCGTCGGAGCATATGGCCATGTCTCTCGGGAGGTCCTCCCAGCCCATAGCCTCCAGAGCCAGGCTCAGTTCCTTTCTTGACCTTCCGGTATATATGCCCACAGGAAGAGGGATCTTCTTCCAGTGACGCTTTATCATGGGAGTCTCCTCCAGCCAGAAGCCGCAGTCATCCTGGTTTTTCGGTTCCCTGCCTAGAAGCTCCCTGGTCTTGTCCGATCCGAAGTAAAGCTCCTCGCAGCATCTCCTGGTCTCGTCGTATGGAGCGGTCGAATCCAGGTTTTCCTCCATCCATGCTACCAAGGTAAGGCCGGAGGACTCTATCTTTTTCATCGTTTCCTCCCACTCCCAGGGAGAGGGAAAGCTCTCCTCCAGGCTCTCCTTCCCCTTGGACGCCGCCAGAGAGACGAGACCCCAACAGATGTCGTAATCGTCGTTCAGCAGCGAGAACTGTTTGGACGTCTCGAAATGACGTTGAGAGAAGGGGTTGACGTCGATCTTTCTTCCGAGAAGCCCCTCCCATATTCTGGGTATCGCATACTTTATGACCTTAGGAAAGGATTTGCCGGTGTTCATTAAAACTCCGTCTACATCAAATATGATGCAATCAGCCTTTAGCGGTGATAGAATGGACATGAAAAACCTCCAAGATATAGAGAATGACTACCCATTTTAAGGCTATCGAACCGAGGTGGCAAGGGTCAAATACACCTTTTAGAATCAAGAGAGGTCTTCGCCATGATAGAGATACCGCTAAAAAAGAGCTCGACCATTCCCCTATATCGCCAGATGTCCGATCATCTCGAGAAGATGATAAAAAGCGGTGCTTTTTCTCCGGGGGAGAGACTGCCGGGAAGCAGAGGTTTTGCCAAAAGCCTGGGCGTCAGTCGAATGACGGTGATGGAGGCCTTCCGTCGTCTGGAGGATCGGGGATTGATAGTCCAAAGGGGACGAAGCGGGGCTTACATCGCCGGTATCGTAGGGGAAAGGGAGAAGGTTCGGAATCGTTCGTGTAACAAGTGGTCTTTGGCCGGGGAGCTGCCGTCTCGTTCTCTCATTCCGTCGGAGGAATTGGCCAAGATCGCCAAGTCGGTCCTCTACAGAAGGGGAGGGGACGTTCTTAGGGAAAATCCTACGGCTGGCATAGACGAGCTCCGTAGAGCTTTGGTAGTCCACGCCGCTTCCAGAGGGATCCCGGCGGATTGGCAGGATGTGACGGTCACCTCCGGTGGCCGTCAGGGCTTGGCCGTTTCCTTCGGGGCTCTGAAATCCGCTGGAGTATCGGAGATCCTTATGGACGGGCTGAACTATCCCGATGCCTGGACCCTAGCCATGGCTGAGGGGCTTTCCGTCGTTCCCTTTTCCCGGCCAGGGGATCCTCGGGAGGACATGGAGAGCCGTTCTGCCCATACGGCTCTATATCTGGTCCCCAGTTTTTCCAACCCCACAGGGCATACCATGGACGGATCCATCAGGGAGCAGGTTCTAGCTCTGTCCCATAGAAAGGGAATGTGGATAGTGGAGGACGACGCCTACGGCGAGCTTCGTTACGGTGATTCAAGCGTTCCCGCCCTAAGGGCGATGGACGACGGGAAAAGGTTGGTATACCTGGGGTCCTTTAGCCAGGCCCTTTTCCCCGGAATACGTCTGGGTTATTCCCTGGTTCCAGGGGATATAAGAGGTCATTTTCTTCGTTCTCTCGCGGAAAAAGGCGGCCCGGCTTCGTCTTTGGTCCAGCACGTTTTGGAGAGGTTCATCGTTTCCGGCGGTCTGGAGGAGGCTCTGGAAAGGGCCAGGCTCGAGATGGCCTGTAGGATGAGGTCTCTCTGCACGTATCTCGTCGGTTCGGGGCTAGATAGCTTTTCAAGACCTCAGGGAGGTATCTACCTGTGGTTGAAGACGCCCGGTCTCAGTGGGGGAAGATCGGCTATGTTGGCCTCGGACAGGGGGGTCGATGTCGCCTCCGGAGGTAGCTTTTCCTTGACTAGCGAGGTAGTGGAGGCCGTCCGTCTCTCAGTGAGCGATATCTCCTTGAACGATATCCCTGAAGCTGTGAAGGTCCTAGCCGATGCCTGGAGAGGTCAACTTTCGTCCTTGAAGTAAAGGTGGAGGGATCTTTTCCAGATCCATAGAGCGGCTACAGCCGTTCCGGTTCCTCCGGTAAGCCCCCATATTATGTAGTCCAGCCGTCCTTTTCCGATCAGAAAACCTCCCATGCCGGCTAAGGCGTAACCATACAGCACGATTGTGGCTATGGATAGCAGGAGAACGATTATACGCAATACAGTTCCTCCTAACTGTGGTGTAATTTCTAAGAGTGCAAGTTCCCCGTTAAGTCGTATCGGCCGTTATTTCTTAGAAGTTCCCTGTGGGTAAGGTGTTTTTGTCGCAGCGAGCCACTATGATATCATATTCCCTAAAGGGAGGTAGCCTTATGGATTTCGTCGCAGATGTCGACCTTGATTTTCTCCGTGGGAGTGGCCGGAGGGGTCCTTCTCTTCTGCATGGCTCACGCCCTTCAGCGTTCGATACAGGTCTACGGTTTTTCTTTCCCTTACGACTTGGCGGTGGTTTTCCCCTATCTTTTAGTCATAGGTTGCCTGGCATTTTCCTTCAAGTCCAAGGACAGTGGACCTGTAGTTTTGGGAAAACCCTACGATAGAGAATTCATAGGGTGATATCAGTTGGTACACGATCTAGCCGGCTCCATTGTGTATTATCCCGATATCATGGTACTATTATAACGATTGTACAATCCGTGACACCGAACGGGGGGATAATACATGAGGGAACCTCGGCTTTACACTACCTCTGCCGACTACGCTTATCAGGAGTTGAGACACAAGATAGTCACCAAGCAGCTCAAGCCTGGACAGAGGCTTCCTGAGGTAAATATAGCGGTTCAGATGGGGGTGAGTCGGACTCCTGTTCGAGAAGCGCTGAGGCGTCTTTCCAGCGAAGGGCTGGTCAACATAATCCCCAACAGCGGGGCCCGTCTGGCATCTCCTACTATAAAGGAGATGGAGGACACATTCATAGTGAGGGAAAAACTGGAGTGTCTTTCCATCGCCATGGCAGCTGAAAGGATAGGAGATCGTCATCTGAGACGACTGGAAGAGCTCGTCCTGGACGAGGTCAGAGCCGTTGAGGATAGAAATCTGGAGGCTTATCTGGAGGCTTACGAATGGTTTCATCGTACCATAGCCGATGCCGGGGCCAACAAGGTCTTGGCCGAGTTCGTGGGAAACATACTCGCCAGGACTAACGCCTACGTCGTGTTTTACGATCCGTTCTACGAACAGGATGAAAACCCCACGTTGGAGGAACACAAATCCATATTGGAGTCCCTGTCCCATCGAGACGGGGAGGCCTCGATAGCCCTTATGAGAGCTCATCTGAGGAGGTCCATGTCCTGTCTTAAGAACCCGGACTCGGACGACTGATAATTCGAAAGAGACGGGGCTTGCCCCGTCTCTTTTTTGTCAAAAACACCGTGCCATGAGAAAATGGGCCGTCTTGAGGGGAAAAAGATATAGAAACCTTGAGTTTAGACCACACCGAATTGGAGGATTTTACTGTGAAAGATAGAAAGCTTCCCACCTTGGATCTTAAAAGAGGTTACGCTCGTATCAAGGATGAAATCGATCAGGCCGTCAAGGAGGTGCTGGAGAGCCAGTACTTCATAATGGGACCCCAGGTATCCGGTTTAGAGTCCGACGTGGAGAGATATCTGGAGGTCCCGAGGGCTATCGGCTGCGCCTCCGGCAGCGACGCTCTGGTGCTTGCCCTTAAGGCCTTGGATCTCAAGCCGGGAGACGAAGTCATTACCACCCCTTATTCTTTCTTCGCCACGGCAAGCTGCATAACCCGCTTAGGGGGTACTCCGGTGTTTGCCGACGTGGATCCCGACAGCTATAACGTTACGGCAGAGACCGTATTGTCTAAGGTCACCGATAAGACCAAGGCCTTTATTCCGGTCCACCTTTTCGGCCAGATGGTCCACATGGAGGAGCTCTCGAAAGAGCTCGAGGTCAGAAACGTGGCGGTAGTGGAGGATTGCGCCCAGGCCTTCGGTTCCTGGAGATCCATCGACGAAACTCCCGTCAGAGCAGGTGCTTCCGGGGTTCTCGGCTGTTTCTCCTTTTTCCCTACCAAAAACCTGGGAGGCTATGGAGACGGTGGCATGGTCGTCTCCAGGAACCAGGAGATGGCGGACAGGATCGCCAAGCTCAGGGTTCACGGAGCCGGTACGACCTATTTCCACGACGAGGTCGGGATGAACAGCCGGTTGGACGCTATCCAGGCAGCTGTGTTGAGGGTTAAACTTCGTCATCTGGACAGCTGGAACGAGGAGCGCCGCATAGCGGCCGACAGGTATAGGGTCCTCTTCGCGGAGCACGATCTTCTGGGGATAGTCACCCCTCCCGTCGAAGACGAGGGCAACTACCATATCTACCACCAGTATGTCCCCAAGGTGATAAGGGACAGAGACCGCCTTCTCGAGCATCTGGGTTCGGAGGGCATCACCGCCAGAGTCTATTATCCTCTGTCTTTGCATATGCAGAGGTGTTTCAGCTTCCTGGGCTATGATAAGGGAGATTTTCCCGTATCCGAGAGCTTGACCGAGCAGACAATAGCTCTTCCCATATTCCCGGAGATCACCGAGGAGGAGCAGGAGTGGGTGGTTTCCACCATAGCCGCATTTTACGGAAAGAAATAGCCCAGATTCGTCTGATGTAATTTGACCTTTTGCTCTGGATATGTAAAAATACTGTTGCCCCGGGAGACTCTCCGAGGGTATCATCGTCGAAGAAAATAAGACCCCTCTGGAGGTGAGGACATGTTCCCCTTCTTTTTCGATCCTACGATGGTCTTGCTTTTGCCGGCTCTTCTGCTCGCTTTTTGGGCTCAGGCCAGGGTCAAGTCCACCTTCGCTCAGTACAGCCATGTGGCTTCCCGTAGGGGAGTTACCGGTTCGGACGTCGCCAGAGCCCTACTGATGCAGTTCGGCCTGTCCGATGTTCCGGTCCGTCCTATTGCGGGCAACCTGACGGATCATTACGATCCCGGAAGCAGAAGCCTTAGCCTGTCCGACTCGGTATACGGAAGCACCAGCATAGCGGCTATCGGCGTCGCCGCCCATGAGGTAGGCCATGCCATACAGCACCAGGAAGGCTATATGCCTCTTCAGTTCAGAAACGCCATAGTTCCGGTCGTCAACATCGGATCCATGGCCGCATTTCCGTTGTTTTTCATAGGACTTCTCTTCAGAGGTCAGACCCTGATGAACGTGGGAATAGTGCTGTTTCTGGGAGTGTTGGTTTTTCATCTGGTTACCTTGCCGGTCGAGCTGGACGCCAGTTCGAGGGCCCTTAAGGTCCTGGACGGAACGGGAATGCTGGCTTCCGACGAGTTGGTAGGTGCCAGAAAGGTGCTCAACGCAGCCGCACTGACATACGTTTCGGCCACGGTGATGGCCGCGGCTCAGCTGATCCGGCTTTTGGTCTTGAGAAATATGTTTGGCGGGGACGATTAACCCTCCGGTCGGACAGAAAAGGCTTTTCAGCCGGTAGAGGCTATACTAAGATAGGGTGGCCCTCCTGATTATGGAGAGGCCACCCTTTATCGTGGAGAGAGGAGGTCTCACAGTGCCCCTTTTGATAATATTGGCCCTGATGTTCTTCATGCCCTGGTTGGGCTTTATGTTGCTTCTGACGGTGGGATTGTTTCTCGTGGTAATGATCCCCTTGGGATTCGCGGCGAGCTCTTTTTTCTGGGCTTTGGCTGGCCCGTCCCAGCTCTTTAAGATGCTTTTCGATAAAAAGGTCAGAAAGAACCACGCTCTGGAACACGCTACAGCGAGAGTTTTATCCTACAGAGGATATCCCGGTCTCGCCGGAGAGGCCGATGGCAGGGGGTTCAGCATCAGAGGTCTCCCCGATCCTTCGCTGGTCTTCGATGCCGCTCAGGAGGCCAGAGATCGTCTGGTCTCGGGAGAGTCGGAGCTTGCCATACATCCCCGATGTGGCACCACCGTGGTGGTGGTCAATACCCTTTCGTCCCTGATATTCATAGCGTTGTTGATCACCACCGGATCCATGAGTCTGTTTTCCGTGATATTGGCTCTGGTGGCGGCTCAGATCTTGGGCCCGTTGGTCAGCCCCTGGGTGCAGAGACACGTGACTATCGATCCCGACGTGAGATCTCTTCGCGTTGCCGGTGTGGAACTGCGTTCGTCGAACAGAATGGTGTTTGGTGCGGCTGTACGGATGGCCGATTCCGTCTACGTCAGCACCGTCGACGATAGCGGAGTGATAGATGCGGAGGTCGTTTAAAGTGATAGAAAAAAGGAAAAAAGAGGGCAGCCGGCCTCATGGAGGAATCGGTAGAGACAGAAAAGGGTCTAGAAAGAGCGGAAATGGCGGGGACAAGGGCCCCCTTAGAGGGATAGAGGCGGCTCTGGAGGTATGGAGAGAGGTTAGAAGAGGGCGCTTCGCCAGCGAGAGTCTGAGGGCCATCTCCGACAGGGTATCCGAGAAGGATCGTCCCTTGGCGGCCACCTTGGTGTATTCTCTGATACGGAGGGAATCTCTCTGGAAGGAGATAGTGGGACGGTTCCTGAAAACCGGGAGCAGCGGGGTTTCACCTGCGGTTCGCGACGCCTTGATGGTAGGAGCCGCCGGAAGCCTGGAACTTAGGACCTTCGAACCAAGGGTCCTAGTTAACGCCCTGGTAGAATGGACGAAGTGTAGAGACGAACGGGGTTCCAGGGTCGTGAACGCCGTGCTGCGTCGCATAGTAGAGGGCGGCCCCGAGATTCTGGCAGAGATAGAACGCAGTGTCGCCTTTTCGGACCTCGCTATGAGGTCCGGGGTACCTCTGTGGGCGGCGAAATCCTGGGAAAGCTCCTTCGGTAGAATCGAAGGACGTGCCCTGATAGAGCTCCACTCTCAGCCCGTATCCCTGGCACTGAGGGTCTCTACAGGAGTTGATAGGTCCGAGATGGTCCAGCGTCTTGAGGAGGGGGGGGTCCCCGCTGTCGAGTCACCGGATCTGCCCTTTTCCATTCGGCTGGAGGGCACGGCTCTGCCCACCATATTGCCCGGTTACGACGAGGGCAAGATAACCCCTCAGAGCGAGTCCTCCATGTTGGTCCCTCTCGCCTTTACCGGAAGAGGGAAGTTCTCTCGTCTTTTGGATATGTGTGCCGGCAGAGGCGGAAAGACCGGACAGCTGGCTCAGGCTTTTCCCGAAGCTTGCCTGGAGGGGTGGGATCTGTCCGGACCTAGGATAAAGGCGGCGCTCAAGGAGATGGAGCGGTTGGGAATCTCCGATAGGGTTAAACTCTCCGTTGGAGACTCTATGGAACTGGATCCGTCTTTCCTTCCCGATGGTGTACTTCTGGACGCTCCCTGTTCCGGCAGCGGTACATGGCGTCGTCATCCCGAGTCCAAATGGAGGCTTTCCCAGGACGAACTGGCACGCTACGGAGCTATGCAGGCAAAACTGCTGGGTAGAGCGCTGGACCTCGTCTCCACCGGGGGAACCGTGCTTTACTGTACCTGTAGCCTTTTCCGAGAGGAAAACGAACAGGTCGTCGCCAAGGTCATGTCCGGAAGGTCCGACGTCGTAGAGTTGGAGCCGCCTCACGAGCTTGTCTCCCGATGTAGAAAAGGCCGTCCCTGGGGCTATTACACATGGCCGGACAATCCTTGGACCGACGGATTCTACATGGCTCTGTTGACTGTTACCGCCTGAGGAGGTCGAGGTTTTTTATGAAGAAAGTCATCCGTTTGAGCTTGGTATTGGTGCTGCTGGCGATCCTTGGTTCCGCCGGTGCGGTCTTCTACTTGGTATTTTTCGGCGGAGAGTCGGTGGTCGTGCCTCCTATGGTTGGGGCCTCCGTCCTCGACGCCGTGGACATGGTGGAACGTATGGGACTCCAGGTCAGAGTGGATCAGGAGGAATCTCTCGAGCCGAGGGGAACCGTCATAGCCCAGTGGCCTCAATCCGGGGTCAAGGTGAACAGCGAGAAGATCATCATACTCAAGGTCAGCAAGGGAGGGTATAAAAAAGCCCTTCCAGACCTGAGGGGAATGGAGTTCTCAAGGGCCACCGCAAAGCTCCAGGAACTGGAATTTCTTCTTGGGGACGTCATAAGAGTTGTAAACGACAAACCCTCGGGAGTCGTTGTTGCTCAGAACCCGGCCGCTCCCGTTATGATAAGCCGTACTAGGCCGGTGTCCCTTCTAGTGAGTATGGGACCGGAGAAAAGCAGCTCCGGCAGAATAGTGGTTCCGGATGTCCTGGGAAAGGACGAAGAGTCAGCCAGAAAACTGGTCGCTCAAAGCGGCTTGTCCGTCTCTGTGGAGTACGTCTACACCCAGTCTTCGCCTCCAGGGATGGCCATATCACTGAAGCCTAAAGCGGGAACCTCTCTGCCACCTGGGGGCAACGTTACGGTGAAGGTTTCCACTATGAGGCAATCGGCAAAACCTCCCAGGCCGGTGGAAGACGAAAGACCTGCTGCATCTAGCGCCCCGATGGAGATAACCGTTCCCGGAAGTACTACCCAGCTAGGGACCCAGACGACCGTTTCCACTCAGCCATCGAAGCCCTCTTCCGGCGGAGCCAGGATCGTCGTGGTTCCCGGGGAGGATGCTTCTGGACCGAGACCTGCTCCGGGACCAGAAGACGGACAGTCTCAGCAGAAACCGGCACAGGGTCGTCCTGAGACTCCTCCCTCGACGTCGGAGCCCGGCAAGACTGCCAAGATCAGGTATCAGGTGCCGCCTCTTACCAAGCCGTTGCAGTTGAAGATAGAGATCATCGACAAAAAGGGAGCCAGAACCTTGGTCGAGAAAGAGGTTTCAGGTGGTGAATATGTCTCCCTCGACGGAACCTACGTCGGAGAGGCCGCGGTTACAATATATCTCGGAGGAGAATTCGTATGGCAAGACAGATATCGCTAAACCCGGGGAGCCTCAGGATAGCCCCTTCCCTGTTGTCGGCGGACCCCCTGTCCATGTCCGACAGCATAGCGTCGCTAAACGGAACTCACGACTGGCTTCACGTCGACGTGATGGACGGTCATTTCGTCCCTAATCTTTCCTACGGCTCCGCTTTGGTAGGGGCTCTGAGGAAGGCTTATCCTGACGAGGTCCTGGACGTCCACCTGATGGTAGAGCCTCCGGAGTCTTTCATAGAGAGCTTCCTGGATAAAAATCCCGATTTTCTCACGGTACACGTCGAGGCGACTCCTCATCTTCACAGGGTCCTGAGCCGTATAAGGGAGAGAGGAGCACGTCCCGGAGTTGTCCTTAATCCCGGCACCCCTGTAGACGCGATATTCCCGGTGTTGTCCATGGTGGACATGGTCCTGGTGATGTCGGTAAATCCCGGTTTCGGTGGACAGTCTTTCATACCGGAGACGTTATCCAAGCTCGTCGACCTTTGCAGGCTCAGGGCGTCGAGAAAACTTTCGTTCCTGATAGAGATCGACGGAGGCGTCGGTGCCGGCAATGTAGCTGAGATAGTCAGGTTCGGTGCCGACGTGGCTGTCATGGGCAGCGCCGTTTTCGGCACCGACGATCCGGGGAAAACGGTAGAAAAGATCAGAAAAATAGCCTTGGAGGGATCAAAAATATGAATGAATCCTTTGACGATGTTGACGTTAGAGAACCAGATCGCTTCGACGATCTTAATTCCGATAACTACGAGTCCTTGGCATCTTTGGGAGACAGGCTCAGAGAGGAGAGAAACAGACAGGGCTTTACCCTGGACTACGTGGCGGACGAGACCAAGATCAGAAAGTCTTACCTGGAGAGCATAGAGCTCGGAGAGATGGACGTCTTCAACGGAAACGTCTACAGGAGGGGATTCGTCAAGAAATATCTGGGCTTCCTCGGCCGTATGGATCTGTGGAAATCCTACGATCCCATTCTGGTTGAGAATGTCAGTGATAAAAAACCCGAACCCCAGCCGGCGCTGGGAGATTTCACCCCTCCGGCCAGGGGGTTTCGCAAGGGCTCTAGAAAAGGAGTCTTCCTGTTGCTGATGGCGGTGATCATCTCTGCCGGATGGTACGTCTGGTCCAACAGGGAGGGGCTACACGACGAGGTGGTCAGAATACAGGAGGAAAAAGTGGCCGAACAGGAGAAGAGGGAGGGAGAGGCCAAGCTCTTGGCTGCCAGACAGAGAGAGATAGCTGCGGCCTCCGCCGACTTGGCCTCCTCCGATATTTCCGAGGTGGCATTAGCCGGGGCCTCGGTGGATTCAGCCGTGTCATCGTCCCCTGCCTCGGTTGAATCGGACATCCCGATATTGACTATAAAGGCCCTGAAGGATTCCTGGATTCGAATAACCAGAGAGGGCGAAAGGGTCTTCGGCGGAACCCTCAAGGCCGGAGCCACCTCCGAGGTGGAGGCCACCGGCCTCATACACGTAATATACGGTCGTCCAGAAACCCTGAGTGTGAACTGGAACGGCAAGCGGGTCGATCCCTCCACCGAGGGTGCCGGTCCGGTGCACTTCGTCTACTCCTCCGACGGAACCCAGAAGGCCATCACCTCCGATGAGGCGGAGGCCCTCTGGAAGGAGCCGAGTCGATCCGTATCCGCCGAAAAGGCCGATACGGAAGAAAAGCCGGCTCCAGTCCCCAAAAAGTTGCTTATAAGAGCCACCAAGGGGGATTGTTGGATCAAGGCCACCAGAGATGGAAAGACCGTCTACGTCGGTACCCTGAAAAAAGGCGACCAGAGGGAGATGGATCTGACGTCCTCGATAAAGGTTATTTTCGGCAATCCTACCGCCGTGGCCGTATCATTGGACGGCAAGGACGCCGGGCGTCCCGGGACTCCCGGACGGGTCGGGCGAATTGTCTATGAAACGGACGGTTCCGTCAGGGACGTGTCCGAACAATGAAAAAAATCTACATCCTCACCTTAGGCTGTCCTAAAAACTCGGTGGACAGCGAGGTATTGGCCGGTAGATTCGAGCCAGAAAATTGGACCCTGGTCGACCGGGTGGAAGAATGCGATATAGCCATAGTCAATACCTGCGGTTTCATTCAGCCAGCGGTGGAGGAGAGCATCGATGTTATCCTGGATCTGGAGGAGATGAAGGCACAGGGGACATTGGAGAAAATCTGTGTTGTCGGATGTCTGGTCAACAGATACGGAGAGGACCTCAAAAAAGAGTTTCCCTCGGTCGACCTTTGGGCCGAGGCTGAGGATTGGGACTCCCTGTCGAGGGCATTAGGGATCGATTCGCCTCGACGAGGCCGACGGATTCTGACAGAATCGCCTTGGACCAGATATCTCAAGGTCGGCGAGGGGTGCGATACCAGGTGTTCTTTCTGCACCATCCCCTCCATCAGAGGCCCTCTTAGAAGCAGGGAACCCAAGGATATCGTGGCCGAAGCAGTCAAACTGGCGGAGGAGGGAGCCAAGGAGCTCTGTCTGGTGGGGCAGGACCTGACCGTTTACGGCTCGGATCTCTCGAAGCGGGGTTCCCTGTCCGGACTTTTGGACGCTATGGAAGCCGAACTCCCGGAGGATATATGGCTCAGGCTTTTTTACCTTCATCCGTCAAGGGTCGACGAGGCTTCCCTGGAGAGGGTATTGAACAGCTCCAGGATATTGCCCTGGCTCGACATACCGATACAGCACGTAGACGCAGACGTGTTGCGCAGGATGAATCGCCCTCCTGTGGAAGAGCATATCAGAAAGCTGTTTAAAGCCGGACGAAGGATGTTCCCGGACTTCGCCTTCAGAACCACCATAATGGTGGGCTTCCCTGGAGAGACGGAAAAAGCCTTTCAGTCCTTGCTTGACTTCGTGGAGGACGTAGCCTTCGATCGACTAGGGGCCTTTACCTTCTGTCCCGAAGAGGGTACCCCGGCGGCTCTCATGCCGGATCAGATTCCTCAGGACGAGAAGGACAGAAGATACGCCGAGTTGATGGAGCTTCAACAGGGCATATCTCTAGCGAGACAAAGAGGGTTCGTAGGAAAAGAGATGGACGTTCTAATAGAAGAGGTGGACGAGGAAGACGGAACCAGATGGGGCCGATCTTTCAGGGACGCTCCCGAGATAGACGGTTTGGTGTCGATATCGGGAGCCAAGGACGATGTGCCGGGCGACATGGTTAGGGTCTCTATAACCGACGCCTCGGAATACGACCTCTTCGGGGAGAGGGTACGTTCTGATGGCTAGTCCTACGAAGGAAATACGGAGGGATTTCCCCTGGGCCCTATCCACCCTTTTCGGTCTGGGCACTTTCTCCTCCATGCCAGGTACTGTAGGATCCGCCGTATGCTGTCTGATCGTGATGCCGGTGGTATCGACTCCATTGTTGCTCTTTCTCATAGTACTCTTCTCCGTTCTCGGAGTATGGGGAGCGGAAAAATACTCTAGGGATAGAGGACTATCCGATCCGTCGGAGGTCATAGTGGACGAGGCCGTAGGGGTGTGGATATCCATGCTTGGTCACGTCACCTCGGTAGCTGCCTCTGGCTATCTGCTTCCCGCTTTGTTCCTCTTCAGGGTCTTCGACATACTCAAGCCTATCCCGGTTTCCACCGCCGAGAAACTCCCCGGAGGATGGGGGATAATGGCCGACGACGTCGTGGCAGGCATATTGGCCAACCTGTTGCTGTGGGTTTTCAGATGGATATTCATAGGAGACGGTTTCGTCCGTCTTTTCGGGTGATTGACTTGTTCCCCGCGGATATAAAGGACCTGAGCCTACGGTTGAAGGAACTATGCCTAGACGGTAAAGTCAAGATAGCCCTCGCCGAATCCTGCACAGGCGGGCTGATAGGAGGGGCAGTCACCGAGATAGCAGGAAGCTCCGCCTACTTTCAGGGAACCGCCGGAACCTACTCCAACGAAGCCAAGGAAAAAATCCTGTCCGTATCTCCCGAGGTGATCGCGAAACACGGAGCCGTCAGTTCCGAATGCGCGGAGGCCATGGCGGAAGGAGCCTTGAAACTATACGAAGCTAACATGGTTATCTCCGTGACGGGGGTAGCTGGCCCGGATGGAGGATCGGAGGAGAAGCCGGTCGGAACTGTGTGGTTCGGTATCGCCGGAACCGGAAGGAGTCCGTCGTCTTTCAGGAAGAACTTCTCCGGAGAACGTTCGACCATCCGTATGAAAACGGTCCGTGTCGCCCTAGAGACCTTGATATCCGGGCTGGGAGGAGCTTTAGTTTGACCATCGTCAGGTCGTTCCTGGCCCTTCCGATTCCGGAAAAGCTCAGGGTTCTCGCGGAAGAGCTCATCGTCCAGGGAAGAAGGGAATTCAGGTCTCCCCGATGGGTCAGAGGGGAGCACCTCCACCTTACACTACGTTTTTTCGGAGAGTTGGAGGAGAAAGCCTACCGGAGATTGGCGAAAAGCCTGAAGACAGCCTTCTCTGACGCTCCCTCGGTGGAGGGAATGGCCCTGGGGGAGGTCGGCTGTTTCAGACGCAAGGGATCCATCTCCGTTATCTGGATGGCAGTGGAGGAAAGAGACCGTCAAATTACCAGGCTGGCGGAATTGGCGGAAAAAACGGCGGTCGAGACCGGTTTATCGCCGGAGAGACGGCCCTTCAGGCCTCACATGACCTTGGCCAGGTGTCACGGCCGAAGCGAGGACATAGTCGCCTACGATTGCGTAAGGGAAAGATGGTCTCCTACTCCCTTTTTCCCAGTGGAGAAAGCCCTCCTCCTGAGGAGCGAGCTTACCCCAACCGGTCCTATATACTCCGTAGAAGGAGAATACCCACTTACAACACGACGAGGAGGTCGATGAAGTGGCCGCAAAGAAAAAGACCATGACCAGAGAGGATATCCTGGAGGTAGCCATAGACGATATCAGGAGCAAATTCGGCGATGGCTCCATAATGCGTCTCGGAGACGATACTTTGGCAAATGTGGAGGTAATCCCGACAGGTATTCTCCCTCTGGACGTAGCGCTGGGCATCGGAGGTTTTCCCAGGGGAAGGATCGTTGAGGTCTTCGGTCCCGAGGGAAGCGGAAAGACCACCCTGGCCCTTCACGCCTTAGCGGAAGCTCAGAAAGCGGGAGGGGTAGCGGCGTTTATCGACGCCGAGCATGCTCTGGACCCCAGACTGGCCCAATCTCTAGGCGTCAACGTGGCCGATCTCTATATAGCTCAACCGGACAGCGGGGAACAGGCCCTCTATATACTGGAGACCCTGGTCAGAAGCGGTGCCGTAGACATCGTGGTGGTGGACTCGGTAGCCGCTCTGACCCCTCAGGCGGAGATAGACGGCAAGATAGGCGACACCCAGGTCGGACTACAGGCTAGACTCATGTCCTACAGTCTTCGTCGTTTGACCTCTGCCATATCCAAGAGCAACAGCATAGTGGTCTTCATAAACCAGCTGAGAGCGACCATATCGACCGGATACAGCAGAGGACCGTCGGAGACCACCACCGGAGGAAGAGCCCTCAAATTCTATACATCCGTAAGGGTAGAGGTAAAAAGAGGAAAGTCCGTAACCAAAGGGGACGACACCATAGGACACGAACTTTGGATAAAGGTGGTCAAGAACAAACAGGCCCCTCCCTTCAGGACCGCCCATACCACCTTGGTTTACGGAAAGGGTATCCCCAACAACATGTCTACGGTGGATATGGCCATAGACGCCGGGGTCATAAAGAGAAAAGGCTCCTGGCTGGCCTATAAAGGCGAGACCCTAGGACAGGGTAAGGACAACGTGGCCAACTATCTGGAGGAACATCCGGACTTGAACGAAGAAATAGTCAAGGCCGTTCTGGATGAGGCGGCAAAAGGACTCGGATTCGACATCGGCAAAGACCCGAAAGACTCCGACGAAGATATGGACCTGCCCTCCCCTGTAATAGACGTGGACGAAGAGGTTATGGATCTCGCGGTAGAGGACGATGGGAACGACGAAGGAGATAAGAAAGACCAGAATACAGTATAATCGGTCTTTTTTAAAAAAAGACTTTTAGACGCTAGCTA